>DUCW01000162.1:16070-16334 GCA_012959595.1 Gemmatimonadota bacterium | reverse complement strand
GCGCCCTCCGTATTACCGCGGCTGCTGGCACGGAGTTAGCCGGCGCTTCCTTTGGGGGTACCGTCAACCACCAGTGCTATTTGCATCGATGAAGTTCTTCCCCCCTGACAGTGGTTTACACCCCTAAAGGCGTCATCCCACACGCGGCGTCGCTGCGTCAGCCTTTCGGCCATTGCGCAAAATTCCCCACTGCTGCCTCCCGTAGGAGTCTGGGCCGTATCTCAGTCCCAATGTGACGGGTCATCCTCTCAGACCCGCTACGCG
>DUCW01000162.1:0-15846 GCA_012959595.1 Gemmatimonadota bacterium | reverse complement strand
CTTGCATGTGTTAAGCACGCCGCCAGCGTTCGTCCTGAGCCAGGATCAAACTCTCCGTTATAAAATAAAGAATAAGCTTGTCAGCTCTTTTGAACGCCAACCTTTTTGTAGATTGAACATTCGGAATCTACGTTTTAAAACCCACTCGCACTCTGTGCGAAAAATAAAACGAGACGTAGTGCTCGTTCTATCGCGTGGGCCCACTTACTACCTCAAAACCTCAGTTTTCAAAAAGCCTAGTGTTTCCTAATCAAACACAAAAAACACAACCGCACAGAAACCCTACCGGGCCGACTTTCAGGTAACAAACAACCCGCCGAGTTAATGTGCATTGGTATATTAATTGACTACTATAGCCATCAAGGATATACAGGGTTCGTACTAGTGTCAACCGTCAAAATCTTCCTGCATATTCAGGGTGGACGACCGGTTTCGAACCGGCGACCTCCGGAACCACAATCCGGCGCTCTAACCAACTGAGCTACGTCCACCATTACACCTTACGAGAGCCAAAATCTAATAATTATACTTTAATTCGTAAACCTATTTCAATGTCTCCCCTTTTCATATCGATCTTAGGAATCGGCAGTCCGATCAGCTGTCAATTTCTGCCCTGAAACATCGCCATCCTTTAGTAACTCGATATCGCATTTGCAAAAAGATTCGCTAACTCCTGGAAGCTTTGTTGACACTTTAACTTCAGAATGCGCCCGGCAGGATTCGAACCTGCGACCTACGGATTAGAAGTCCGTTGCTCTATCCAGCTGAGCTACGGGCGCCTGGTGAATCAATCAAATAACGACACCCAAGGTAACCAAGAGCCTGTCCGGGTCAAATACAGCTACAGTCCCAGAACAACTCCGTTCAACTCGATCCAGTAAGACATTCAACTATCTCTGCCCTTTTTGCCTGGCCAGGCTGAACCCTCATAAGCCAGTGGATTCTAAATGGTGATCCACAAAATCAAAGCAAACAATACTATTAATTGCATACCGATAAAAGGTACCGCTCCCTTATAGATAACAGAAGTCGGCACACTGGATGGAGTGACACCCCTCAAGTAAAAGAGAGAGAAACCAAACGGAGGTGTCAGAAACGATGTTTGGATATTCACTGCAAGAATGATCGCCAACCATACCAAGTCAATTCCTAGCATTTGTGCCGGAAGAATGATCAAGGGGACTATGATAAAAGCTATCTCAAAAAAATCTATAAAAAATCCCAAGAAAAAAACCAGCAGATTGAGGAGCAGAAGAAAGGTGAGTGACCCGCCCGGAAGACTCGACAGAATATTTGCAATCCATAAGTCTCCATCAAAACCTCTTAGTACTAGGGTGAACACCGTAGATCCGATCAACAAAAAAACGACCATTACAGTCAAACGAACCGTGTCTCCCATCGCTTCCTGTAAAATGGTGAGTGAGAGTCTTCGATTAAAAGCGGCTAGAACAAGTGCTCCGATCGCACCTAGGGATCCCGCTTCAGTGGGTGTCGCGACTCCGATAAAGATACTACCCAGTACCACCAAAATCAGAATTATTGGCGGCAACATGGAGCTCAGTACTCGCTTCAGCAAAGTGGCGGTGCCATCCCTCTTAATTTGTTCCTCTATTGGAGGCATCGATTCTGGCACTATCAATGCCATGAATAAGATGTAACCAATGTAGCACACAGTGAGAGCTACTCCAGGAATCACTGCGGTTCGAAACAACGCCCCTACTGAAATTCCCATCTGGTCACCTAACACAATAAGGACGATGCTGGGGGGTATGATTTGACCCAATGTGCCAGCTGCAGCAATGACCCCGAGCGAAATATCGTCTCTGTATCCATGTCTTTGCATCACGGGAAAAGAGATTAAACCCATTGCGGTGACAGAGGCACCCACCACACCTGTTGCGGCTGCAAACAACATACCTACACCCACCACCCCAATAGCCAGTCCTCCCCGAAACCTTCCGAATAGTATGCCGATTGTTTCCAAAAGATCTTCAGCCAGTTTAGACTTCTCTAGCAGGGTACCCATGAAAATGAAATACGGTACGGCGAGTAGTGTGTAGTTGGACATCACACCAAAAGTTCGATCAGGCAAAGCTCTCAATAAAATTAGATCGAAATCCCCGAACAAAGATCCCATTAGAGCAAAACCCAAAGCTGTTCCTGCTAAAACGAAAGCGACTGGGTATCCCACAAAAATAAATCCCAGAACCGAAAAGAACATAGTGGGACCCCAAAATTCTCCCATTACGAAGGATCCTTGGAAAATCGGTCCTGTCTATCCACCTGCAGGGATTGAACCTCTTTTATAATTTGACTGATGCCTTGAAGGAAAAGCAGTAAAAAAGAAACGAGAATGACGGCTTTAATTGGGTATCGAGGCAACCCACCCGGATCGGGAGAGATCTCTTTGATCTGCCAACTAATCCTAACCGGATCCCAAGAAACCCAAAGCATTAAGATGGTAAAAGGTATCAACAGTAGCAGCGAACCGATCAGGTCAACCCAAGCTTGACCAGTCTTTCCCATACGGGAATAGAATATATCCACCCTCACGTGGTGGTCATGATTCAATCCATAGGCAGCACCCAAGAGAAAAATGAGGCTGAATAGATACCACTGAAGGTCTAGGTAAACGTTAGAACTCAGGGAAACGTTAGTATAACGGCCAGCATAACGAGCCAAAGCATTGAAGGCACCTACAAGCACCATAGCGAGTGTAAACCAACGGATCATCGATCCTATTTTATCGTTTAAGCCATCAATAAACCTGGTGATACTGCTAAAAAATCCCGTCACAGAATCTCACTGGAAGAGATAGCTGTAGATAAAATTTGGCCAACGTTTTCTAACATTCCCATTCCATAGACGTCCCTTTCTAGAAGTGGAACTGAAATACTTCGTACACCTGAGAACTCTCTGCTGATCTCCTCCATATAATGGGACTGCTGCTTAAGTCGACTCCTGAGGAAATCACCCGTTAGATCGCTAGGAAGTATCCTGTTAATCACCATCCCACAGATTTCGATCTGAAATCTACTAAGGACATCGAAGGCTTTTTTGCTTTCTAAGATCGGAAGTCGCTCTGGATTCAGAACTAATAGAAAACCTGTTGCCCGTGGGTCGGTTAATGATTTTCGTGCTTCGAAAAATTTATCTCTTCTATTCTGCAAAATTCGACTGATCTCTTCATTGCGCTGATTCTTACTGTCATTCTTCAAGAAATCCATCATCCCAGAATCCGAAGACTCTTCTCCATTCTTTTGTAGGCCATCCAATAAACTTCCTAAACGCTTGGATCTATCCTGATGATTCAACATACCTTCAGTCCAAGCGGTAATGATCTCAGGCAAGGATAAGAGTCGCACAGTATGACCAGTCGGAGCTGTGTCAAAGATTACCAAGTCATAACGGGTTCCCGCCGCGGCCATTAAGTCTGTAACTCGTTCCAAAACAGCCGCTTCGACAGCTCCAGGAGAATAACGAGCCAGGTCTAACTGACGATCAATTTCAGCGTACATCTTTGGAGCGACCAATGTCTTCATATTCTGCTTGACAGTAGAAATATGACGATCAGCCTCTCTATCTGAGTCAATTTCGAGGGCCCATAGGTTTTTACTCAGAGAAACCTCTTGGTCACCGATTGATTTGTCGAATATATCTGCCAAAGAATGAGCTGGGTCGGTGGATACTACAAGAACTCTCCGACCACTACTGGCTGCTAGCAAAGCCAAAGAGCTTGCTATAGTAGTCTTACCAACACCCCCCTTTCCGCCAACGAATAGAATCCGCAGGTCAAGCAACCGAGTCAACAACACCTGAAATTATCAAGAGGAGATTTCTCCATGCCCATTCGAGTATGCCAATCGTGAAAATTTTCAAGCAGAATGGGCTGGAGTTCAAGCGTGTAATAGGAAGCTGGATTGGGTACGCCCATCAATTCAGAAAATACAAGGAGCATGAAAAGATCTTCCTGATCCCTTTTTTCTCTGGCTATAGCACCACGATAAGGAGCTTTGTAAAACTCATCAGCTAGATGCAACCACCTCTTCCATCTGCCCATGCATACCACCTCATATTCTAAGGAGAGCAGACATCAGACCTTTAGACAGTGTTGGCCTTCTCTCGGTTAAATGCTGAAAAACCCTCAAGTATTACCAGAATAGCTGCCACAATAATCAATAGGTCAAAAGCTAAAAGAGTATACTGTCCATTCTCAAAAAATCCCATCAACTGATAAAGTGCCGCTAAAACGGACATAGCCGTCACAAAGAACATGGGGTATAATGTGTACTTATATGGTCGTTTCAACTTCACGAGTATGATACTAATTACTAGCAGTGTTATTCCTGCCAGTAATTGGTTAGTAGTACCAAACAAGGGCCAGATTAGCATACCGCCTTGCCCGTCTGAACCACCTGCACCAAATGCCAGCACCAGACAAGAGCTTACTGCCAGTAGCGTGGCCAGATAGTGATTCTGCATGAATGGCATCTTATAGATGGTACCCCACTCCTGTATGATCATCCTCTGGATCCGCACGCCTGAATCCATAGTGGTGCCAGCAAATAATACAGCCATCACCGTAAGCAAGGTCGCGGCAAATTCCACTGGCAAACCAAGTCCACTGGCCAAGATGCCAGCTCCACCTCTGGTAAACGTGTCGATGCCGTGAATACCAAATTCGGAGTAGACGGCTCGCCACTCCTCCGAAGATCCTAGGCCAGCACTAACCACAACTATTGTTGCTATAGCCAATAGCCCTTCACCCAGTGATCCGAGATATCCGACGAACCTAGCGTCAGGCTCCTTATCTAGTTGCTTTGAAGTTGTGCCTGAGGCCACCAGCCCATGGAATCCAGATATCGCACCACAGGCAATGGTAACGAACAAAAGTGGAACTAAGGGTGGAGCTCCGATTACCTTCGCGTCCATGTTGAATGCTGGTGCCGTAATCTCTGGACCAGCAAGGAGAACCGCGGCATAAAGTAGTCCGAGTCCAATAAATAACTGGATGCCATTGATATAGTCTCGGGGTTGTAGCAAAAGCCAAACTGGAAGCAGCGATGCTACCGCAGCATAACCGAAAAGAATCAAAATCCACTGAGGTCCTGCGGAAAGGCCCATAACGACGGCTGGCAACTCAACTGGAACCTGATCTCCAACCCAGATTACCGCATAGAGAATGGTGGTTCCAACGATAGTCGGCCACAGGATCGGTACATGCATCTTGTATATCAAGACTCCAATTACCACGGCTACTGCTATTGCACTCCATGTGGGAATAACGCTACTGGGCGTGGCCACTAGAGCGTTAGAAATAGACACAGCGAAAACCGCGTTTACCATAAGTAGCAATAGAAAAATGACAATCATAAACAGATTCCGAGCACGTACGCTGATTACTTCTCCCGTCAAAGAACCGATCGACTTTCCTTCATTCCTCACACTTACCCAGAGCGCACCAAAATCATGGACGCCTGCAAAAAACATTGTTCCCAAGACAACCCAGATGAAGGCCGGAAGCCATCCCCAAATCAGTGCTATCGCTGGACCAATGATTGGTGCTGCCCCAGCTACTGTAGTGAAGTGGTGCCCCCAAAGAACGATCCGATCGGTAGGGATATAATCGACATCGTCACGCTTGGTATACGCTGGTGTCTCGAAATTAGGGTCTAATCGATAAATCTTCTCAGCGATAAATTTGGAGTAAAAACGGTAGCCGAGAAGCACAAAAACCACGCCTGTAACTACTAAGTAGATTGCATTCATGGACACCATACTATCAAACCAGATCTCTCACCGATAGAGAGGGAAGGAAATTCGGTTCCGTATATCCAGGGCCGATTCTGGATTGACTTCCCTTGCGAATAAGGTTTTACAACCTCAGCTTGGTTCGACGGCGACTGTTCTCCTGGACATTAACACCTATACCTGGAAAATGCATTGAAAATACCCCCTGGCAAACAACCTGACCCTATGTCAGCGCCAAGATACATGGACATACCAACCTTTATGAGAGCTCCTCACATTGAGAATCCTTCTGACTGTGATATAGCAATGATTGGGATTCCCTATGATGGAGCTGTAACCAACAGACCTGGTGCACGACATGGACCAAGGGAGATTCGTAATAGCTCAAGTATGATGCGTTCGATCCATCCAGTATCTCGGATTAACCCTTACCAACAATGTCGAATTGGGGACGCTGGAGATGTACCTTTTACTAACGTATACGACGTAGAAAAAGCCCATAAGAACATTGAGGATTTTATACATCTTTGGACTTCATCAAATACGGCTATTTTAGCGGCAGGCGGGGATCACTCCGTTTCTCTCCCCATCCTGAGAGCCTTAGGATGCAATGAACCAGTAGGCTTGATCCACATCGACGCCCATACAGATACCTGGGATGATTTCTTAGGCACTAATTATAGTCACGGAGCACCCTTCCGTAGAGCCGTAGAAGAGGGGCTCATTGATCCGAAAAGAACTGTCCAAATCGGAATCCGAGGAGCACAGAATGCTAGCGTGGGTTGGGACTACTCGGAATCGGTCGGTATGAGAGTAATCTTCATGGAAGAAGTATTAGACTTGGGCGTTCAGGCCGTGATCAAAGAAGCTCGAGAAATCATAGGGCCCAGCCGAGCCTATATCTCTTTTGATATCGATAGTATCGATCCAGCGTTTGCTCCTGGAACGGGAACTCCAGAAGTCGGTGGTTTCACAAGCCGTGAAGCACTGTCCTTGGTCCGTGGATTTGATGGTTTAAACATCGCAGGTGCTGACGTGGTAGAAGTTTCACCACCCTGGGATCCCACAGGAATGACTGCCCTGGTAGGAGCGAGCATGATGTATGAATTGCTCTGCATACTAGCAACTGCACGTGGGCTGGGAACCAATTAAGTCGAGATATAGTGACTACCGTTCATCCGCCATCCACACAGATCGTGACTGTTAAGTCAGAGCACCTGACTGAGATTCTACTGCTTAATAAAAACGCGATCCCCCATGTGAACAAGGTGGGTCGAGAATTTTTTCAGAGCCAGCTTGAATTATCTCCATACTTCCGAACAATACTCTCAGAGGGAACCGTCATAGCTTTTCTGCTAGGGATGTCAGAAACCGCTCGCTATCAGAGTCTTAATTTCCTCTGGTTTCAAAAAAGGTATCCTAAATTTGTATACGTGGATCGAATCGTTGTGTGTGAGAAATTTCACCGAGCTGGGCTAGGCAGCACTCTTTACGCTGATTTTGAAAAATTAGCAAAACTGAGGGACTGTCCCATGGCCTGTGAGGTCAACATCCATCCTCCAAATCCGATATCCATCCAATTTCACCAGAGTTTTGGATTCAAAGAGGTGGGTCAACAAGACACCCAAAACGGAGAGAAGCGAGTCTCTTTAATGCTCAAGAATATAGATGACTAAACTTCCTGGACCGGACCAGTCTCTGCTCTTAAAAACGTAGGATCCGAATGACGTTGAATCCGAGTCGCCACTCTTTTGGATGCAATCCAAAAGGAGAACCTGCTAGATATTGACTGGGATTCATCCTGACCTGATTGCTTAATAAAATCTTAAAAAAATGCCCTCTTGTCCGAAATTCTATACCGAAAGTTCCGACGTCGTTAGGAGTCGCAGAACGGGCTTCAGTCGCTATCCATTCAGCAATGAGATTGATCCTTCTAGAAACCGAGAACTGTCCGTTAAGCCCAAGCGCAAAATCGGTTCTAACCAATCCTTCTTCAGAAACACCCCTGAGCAATGACGGCACAACACCTATTGCTATTTTATCAGTCAGCAAAGTGTTCAAAATGAGTTGAAGATACACCTCCGTCCGCAGATCCTGAGAGTTGCTTTCAAAATCCCAAGAGCTACCCAGAACTGCGGATGCGACCCAAGGCTTTGACCCATCTTTTTGGGCTAAGTGTACCTTAGTATTCACTTCGAGATTGTCTTCCAAGCTACTTCTCAAAACCCCTAAAAGAAGTTTGTCGGTGACAGCAAAACCTAATCCCAGCCGATTATATGCTGGGCCATCTAGCCCCCACAGAACGTCTGGACCGTCAGAAATAGGTGGTAAAAATCGATGTGAGATCTCAAGAATACCTTCTCCAGATCTCAGCATCATGGCTGTTGGTAAATTTGCTGATTGGGTAGAATGAAAAATTTCAGTCAGCGGAGTGCTTTCCTGCGCATGCATAGCACTGTTGTCGAAGAGCAAACAAGAGGAAATCACCCAAATCAGCACATAAATTCTTTTACCAGGAGACCAAGGTAAGTTCTTAATTTTTTTTAGCACCCTGATTAATCCAATTCTTTATATTTTTCATATCGGTGTCATCCAAGACAGCACCTCCAAGAGGCATCCTCGAACCAACGCTCTGACTCCCGTCGAGTTTTTTCACGAGGTAACTACCTGCTGCATTTGAGGGTATTACGAAAACTTCTCCGGTACCACTAGAGGCGACACCCACTAACATGGCATAAGAACCAGCAGATGTGGAAAGGCTCAAACCACCAGCTCCTCCCCCGTGGCATGAAGAAGCCGAACAACCATTCCTAACAAATATTTCCCAAATATCTTTTTCGTACGAAGGATCAGCCTTCACCGATCGAGTCACAACAGACGGGGGAGGTGTCGTTTCGGTGGAGACACCTGTGGAGGTGTCTCCACAACCGAGCAAACATACCAACATTACTACTGAAACATATCGCATTGTATAAATTTTCACCTAAGCTACTCCTGAAATCGATCTATTACGCTACAATATAATAAATAAAAGAATACACTCACATAGGGTATCCATCCCACCCAGAACAATCTCTGCTAACCTGATCTCAACGGTGAATTCCTTGACCAGATTTTCCTTATACCGTACAAGTGTCAGATAGAATCATACCAATCTGAAACTTTCATACTCACTCTGGATCTGCCATGAAGAATCGTAAACTTAACCTGATAATAAGAACCGCTTTTATCATCGCAATCTGTACATATACCATTTCATCAAATCTGTCTGGACAGACTAAACCCAGAGCAAGAGATCTTGGAATCCCTTTCGATGGGATAACTGGACCCCATAATTCCATTACCGACGTCGATGATGTTCTGGTAGGACATGTCACCCTGATTTCCGGGAAAGGCCCCTTAGTAGTCGGAAAAGGGCCAGTACGTACTGGCGTTACGACTATCTTGCCTCGAGGTTCAAACCCATCAGACCCCGTTTTCGCTGGATGGTTTGCGTTAAACGGAAACGGAGAAATGACAGGAACTACATGGGTGGAAGAATCTGGTTTCATGGAAGGCCCCATAGCAATCACCAACACTCACAGCGTGGGTGTCGTAAGGGATGCCATTATTGCATGGCAAACTCAAACTGGAAATGCGTTTCAACCTTGGTCCTTGCCCGTTGTAGCCGAGACCTATGATGGCAATCTCAATGACATCAACGGATTTCATGTTACTAAGGAGCATCTGTTTTCAGCAATCGACTCTTCTACTGGTGGACCCGTGGCGGAAGGGAATGTTGGTGGTGGTACTGGAATGAGATGCCTAGGCTTCAAGTGTGGAATAGGAACTTCATCTCGTGTGATCAGTGGTGGAGCCAGCTACATAGTAGGAGTCCTGGTGCAGGCCAACTACGGTAACAGGAACCAGCTCACCATAGCTGGTGTTCCAGTTGGGAAGCACCTAGAAATGAATCCCAGACAAGAGCCTCAATACCAGGATCGTGGGTCAATCATCATCGTTGTGGCAACTGACGCTCCCCTTCTCCCTCATCAATTGAAAAGGGTCGCTCGAAGAGCCTCCCTTGGTGTTGCTCGAACTGGCGGTACGGCAAGTAACGGATCTGGTGATATTTTCATAGCGTTTTCAACAAACAATCCAACTACAGCAGGGAAGAGACCATTGAGCTCAGTAATGATGCTAAACAACTCAAACCTAAGTGTCATTTTTCAAGCCACAGTTGAAGCCACCGAAGAAGCGATCATTAACGCTATGATTGCAGCGGAAACAATGGAAGGAAGAGACGGAAACCGATCCGAGGCCATACCGCACGAGGAATTACAACACATTCTTGAGTTCTATGGTCGCCTAGAATCGACCCTCAACCGTCATAAGTAATGGGTGCCAATAGCATTAGTCATCTGGGGATGAACATGCTACTCTTACCGACCAACCTGGGACAAGTACAACTCTAACAACAGTGACGAATCCATGAACAGGCGCAACCTAATCAAAAAAGCCGGCTTAGGAGTCATAGGGCTGAGCATGCCTGGATGTGGAATATCCAGATCCCTCAGGCAGATTGAAGCTCGGGCAACAATGCGAAGCGCGAGATTTTCCGGTACGTTTTTGTGGCCTGTGAACATTTTTAGAGACCGTATTATTCGTACCACCGTTGGACTGAGGCCTTATCGACCTAGTGGTTTCGTGCTAAGACCTGAAAGACATGATTCCAAAACTATTATACACAACTACGGGCATGGTGGTTCTGGTATGTCTCTGTCTTGGGGAACGGGCCTATTAGCCACTGAATTTGCATTGGAACATCCCAGTCGCAACGTTGCTGTGATCGGTTGTGGGGTGGCAGGCTTGACCGCCGCAAGACAACTCCAGAAGCACGGTTTTAAGGTGACCATCTATGCAAAGGATGTGCCTCCCAATACAACCTCCAATAAATCACTCGCTAGTTGGACCCCCACATCTGGATTGGTTGATACTGACCAACGTACAGAATCCTGGGATTTGCAGTTCCGTCGTGCAGCCCATATCGCATACAGACAGCTGCAACTCTTGGTGGGTCCCAAGTATGGTGTATCCTGGATCGACCAATGGAGGTTCTTAGACGAATACCCTGAAGACGCCACACCCCACACAAACATCCGTCCACCCCTTCTACCGTCACATTTGCGAGCAGGACAAGTGGTCGTTGGGGCCGAAGATCACTTCTATCCTTGTAACTACCTGGTCAGAAGAAAAACGCTACGGATTGAACCATCCATCTATCTTGAAGCATTGGTAAGAGATTTTTTAGCTTTCAAGGGAGACCTTATGATAAGAACTTTTGACAGCATAAAGGATCTCATGTCTCTAGATCAAGGATTAATCATCAATTGCACAGGCCTTGGTTCCCATCACCTCTTCAATGATCTAGAACTTTCACCGCTAAAGGGACAGCTCATCGCTCTGATACCCCAGGAAGAAGTTAACTATGCCACCATTGGAAGTTTGCCTGGAACTACCTCGGAAGATTTCGTCCACATGTTACCCCGACAAGACGGTATCATCCTCGGAGGAACTTCAGAAAAAGGCGTCTGGTCGATGGAACCTGACCAAGAGGCTACAAACAGAATCCTAACAGCACATTCTAGACTATTCCAAGGCATGCAATCTGGCGGATTCTATCGCTAGCAACTCGAAACTAGATTCTCTGACGCCTTCTATTGATCAAACCTGCTACGATCAGGCCGCCAATCACTAGAGACCCATACATCGCTGTTCTTGTTTGGGTAGTCACCAGGATCACCAATATCGCCAAATAAAGAAGAATGGTGATCATGGGAATCCAAGGGTAACCAAAAACACGGAAGGGTCGGTGCAAATCCGGACGTTTTAGTCTAAGACGGAAAAAACCCAATAGGACCATCATGTCTATCGGTATCGCGATCATCATCATTAACCCTATGATTTCAGAGAAACTGCCACTGATGGCTAACACCCCGATCCAGATAGCAATAAAATACAAAGCGTTTCTAGGTGTTCCCTTATCGTCGATCTTGGAGAATGCCCTTGGTGCCAGTCCGTGACTTGCTAAGCCGTATGCTACCCTCGGTAAACCCAAGAAATTTACGTTGAGGCTACTAATCAAAATGAGGAGACTAGCCCACACAACCACAGTACCGGCCGCAGAACCAAACACTCCAGATATCGCATCTTGTGCTACAAGTTCTGAACCCGACATCTCCGAAGGGGTAAGAACAGCTAGGAACGATAAATTTATTAAAAGATACAAAACGGCTACTGCCAAAACACCTTTCAAGAGAATACTTGGAAGTGCTCGACCAGGATCCTTGATCTCTTCAGCCATCTTAGATACATCTTCCCATCCATAGTAGGCAAACGCTACCGCCAAGTAGGCTGCTGAAAATCCAGATACCCAACCGTCATTTAATAAGCCAACACTATTGTTTTGCCCTATACTCAATAAATCTCCAGCCCAAATCCCAGCACTCGCTATAATCAACACCACGAAGACTTTGATCACAGTCGTAATATTTTGAAACACTGTGCTAGCTTTAATGCCCTGGGTGTGAATAAAGAAGAAAGCCAAAACCACAGCACCCGCCAATACTGGAATCGATCCCTTCCCTCCCGTCAGTATCCTAACATATTCCGCTATGACCACAGCCTTTGCAGCCCCTGAAAACCCTCTTCCCACAAGTAATTCAGACCAGCCAGCCACAAAACCCATCACTGGACCCCAGGCTTCTCTAGCATAAACATACTTACCCCCAGCCTGTGGAAGAGCAGCTGACATCTCAGCCAATAACAAAGTGCTCAATCCAGCAACAAGCCCACCCAAAACCCAAACTGCCAGAATCAGCCAAGGATCGCCCAAGTGCCCAGCTATCTCTCCTGGAGCCCTTAGAATTCCAGCTCCAATGACCATTCCCACGGTCACTGCCAGGCCATCTTTGACACTAAGAACTCTAGCGAAACCCGGTTCTGAATTCTGATTCACTCTGTCTGCCCTCCTTTATACCTGAGGTAAAATCTCATTCCATAAATAGATGAAAGTGGCCACTCACCCTAAAGTTATAGTTTCTCCTAGCAGATTCATCTATTGTGCTCAACTCCGGGAAGGTCTTTCCACTAGAGGTAGTGCGTCAATAAACTCTTCCATCCGACTGCGAATTTGTGACGTGGGTAAAAGTCCCTTCCCTGCTCCGATATTATCTACTGCGTGCCTTTCACTCGTCGTGCCTGGAATGACCGCAGTCACTGCAGGATGAGACACCACGTATTTTAAAAAGAATTGTCCCCAACTCTCACAACCGAACTCTGCTGCCCATTCGGGCAACTCTCTATCACCAACTCGAGAGAACAAGCGCCCTCTGCCAAAAGGCAAGTTCACCAACACGCCTACTCCCAAATCTTGTGCTAAAGGAAGAAGCCTCTCTTCGGCTGTCCGATTGTCCGCAGCATAATCAACTTGGATGAAATCCAAAGTCTCTTGGAGTATGATCTGTTCCATTTGTTCATACTGACGGTCACTCGAAGTAGTGATTCCTAAATACTTTATCTTTCCTTCTTGCTTCCATTCACGGAGTGTTGGAATCTGAGTTTCCCAACCTCTTAAGTTATGCACTTGCATCAACTCAAAGTGGCCCGTATGCATTCTTTCGAGCGACCCCTGCATACGCTCGAGTCCTTCTTCTTTCTCCTGCCTATCAACCTTTGTCGCCAAGAATAAATCATCTCTGATACCGAGCTCTTGGAGTAGATTTCCCATTATAGTTTCGGAGTCTCCATAATTCGGAGAGGTATCTATAAGGCGACCTCCCAACTCATAAAAAGTTCCAAGAGTAGCTCTATACCCATCCGTGTTCTCTGCCCACCCTTCACCCAGCCTGTAATTTCGTCCTCCCAAACCTATCACTGGAATACTTTCCCCAGTCGATGGAATTTCCTTAGTAATGAGTCCTCGATCCATCTCCTCGGGCATGGTGCACCCCAACATGAGTCCAGCACTCGCTCCCGCCCCTATCTGAATCATTTCTCTACGTGTAATATTCATTTTATCTTCCAGAATTCGGTTGTTATGGTCCTAACACCAACCTAGGATAGTCTTACTTTGGTACAACTGTATACAAGACACATTAACGTACATCTATGCAAGTACATCCGTGTGCATGAGATGCTGAATGATATATATGTCCCTGTGGATTTTCCTTACCATATTCCTTGAACAATGTGAGATTCGACACCCATGAATAGCTTATTGCAGACTTTTTCCAAACCCATCTTGTTCATTTTCCTGGTTTGTTTTTCCCTCGTTTATCTTAGAGCCTGGGCTAGGAACATGGGCCTCCAGATTCCCCATTCAAAAACACCTTCTTTACTGCAATTGACCATCGGGTTCGTGACAAATTTTTTTGACTCCCTTGGGATCGGCTCTTTTGCTCCGACAACCTCTTGGTTTAAACTACAAAATCTTGTACCTGACGAGCACATTCCAGGAACTATGCACGTTGGACACTCATTCCCGGTGATTGTCCAAGCATTTGTATTCATGACCATTATCCAAGTGGATATGCCGACCCTCATAGCTCTAATAGTTATGTCTGTAGCTGGAGCATGGCTTGGAGCAAGATCAATCACAAAATGGCCGCGAAATTACATACAAATCGGATTGGGGTTAGCACTAGGTGTGGCAGCAGTGACTTTTGTGATGCAGCTCTTAGGCGTGGATTTCGTAGCAAATCTAACTGGTGATTCCCTCAAATTAACTGGATCCAAGCTATGGATTGGAATGGCAGGAACTTTTGTGATGGGAGCCCTCATGACACTGGGAGTCGGTATGTATGCACCCACCATGATCATGGTGAGTATGCTTGGGATGAACCCAATTGTCTCTTTTCCCATTATGATGGGTTCATGTGCGTTTCTTATGCCCACTGCTTCAATCCGATTCATGCAGTCGAACGCTTACAGCCTTCGCCCAGCACTAGGTTTAGCTTTAGGAGGCGTTCCTGGGGTATTACTAGGTGCTTTTGTAGTCAAAGAAATGCCCCTGGACCTGATGCGATGGTTAGTGGTAGCTGTAGTCACTTATACTTCTTTTGCTATGCTAAGATCTGCCTATATCCAAAAATCTAGGGTAGCTGAAGAAGTCTGACGAAATTCAACAGGCACCTATTTCTTTAAATCTAGCCACTATTTTGTTGTGGCCCTCGGGCCACTAGGGAGATTTTCCAAGAGATATTGAGTTAGGAGCCCTTGAAGGTGCAGAGTAGTTCCCACTCCTTCAAAAATTCCATGGCTCCGATTAGGATAGGCCATCATTGTAAATTTCTTATTTCTAGCTACCAGCTCATTGATCAGACGTTCGGACCCTTGGTAATGGACATTGTCATCTCCAGTGCCGTGTACTAGAAGAAGATTGCCAGCCAACCCATCAACATGACTTATCGGAGATCCTTGTTTATACCCGTCTTCATGACTCTCTAAAACTCCAGAGTATCTTTCTTGGTAAATTGCATCGTACAGTGTTTGATCTGGAACTGGAGCAACCGAAAGTCCTGTTGAGTACAAATCTGGATAACGAAACATCATGTTCAAGG
Organism: Gemmatimonadota bacterium; assembly: GCA_012959595.1. Taxonomy (GTDB): domain Bacteria; phylum Gemmatimonadota; class Gemmatimonadetes; order Longimicrobiales; family Gaopeijiaceae. The sequence goes on along the minus strand of DUCW01000162.1, from coordinate 496 downwards.
TCATGGATCCTCCTCCACTCCAACCCCAGATGCCAATCCTTTCTTCATCCACAAACTCCCATTCTCGAATCTCTAAGTTTGCTGCGGCCTGATCCTCCGAGGCAAGCGTTCCAATGTTGCCGTGCACAGACTTCCTCCATTCGCGACCTCTGGGAGCAGGCACACCCCTATTGTCGACACTTGCCACTAAATATCCCAGCTGGGTTAGATAGAGATGCCATAGATATCTACTTGCACCCCATCTGGCCATTACTGTTTGTGCAGCTGGTTCTCCATAGACATAAAAAAGAAGCGGATACTTCATCTCTGGATTAAAATCAGGTGGTTTCATTAGGTAGCCGTCCAATGATTGACCCTCTCCATTCTTAACCTTGAAGAATCCCATCTCTCCCCTCTGGAGCTGTGCCACTGTATCCTTGAGAGCTCTATTTTCCATGAGTAATCGAACAGAATTATGCTGAGGAAGATCGACCAATTGGACTTCAGGTGGCCTCTC
>DUCW01000161.1 GCA_012959595.1 Gemmatimonadota bacterium | reverse complement strand
AGTGGACAAAAATGAAAAACCATACGTGTTTTACAACAAAAAATGAAAACCATACGTGTTTTACAACCATACCAGTGAGCAAAAATGAAGACCATACGTGTTTTACAACAAAAATGAAAAACAATGTATCAAAAATGTGATTCATTTGATGAATAATATCAGGTTTAAATTCTCGAACTATATTTAATACTTTTCGACGATTAGTAAGAGAATATGCAATAGGTATATCTGGTATACCTAATAAGAATTTATTCGGAGGTAATAAATAAGCAGGAAGATTATATACTCTTTCTGCTTCACTCTTTTTTGATTCTCTTAAATTTCCTTGCCAATGGGTTGAGATAACACGGACAGCGTGTCCTCGCTGACGCAAAGATAAAACTAAAGATTCTGTCCACAAAGATGAACCAGTTAATACCGGATGATACCAACTGCTTACAAATAATATTTTCATTAATTAATCTTGACTTTCAATAAAATAGAAAGTCAAAATGTGCGCCGCATAGGCCAGAGTAAGCAGAGTTGTAGTCCTGGCCAACTGAGGAGAAAACAAATCTCGCCAACCTACCTTGCCCAGATTTTCATCTACGTCTGATAGCCTGTCGATAGCTGAGTGTCCCATCCGCTTCAGGATGCTATTTATTTTCTGCAAAGCATCTGGACCCCGCTTGTGGGTGAGATACGAAATAGATTCAGGCATCAGAAACCAAACCACGGGCAACGAAAAACCGGTCATCAATGCACCCAGCACGAAGACGGAGCGCCAGTCGTAATGTACTAATAACATCGACGCGATCGATCCACCGATGATTATGCCTATTGGGTAGCCCGCAGCCATTATCGTCACATTAAAATTTCGATGACGTGCGTTTGAGTACTCCGCAACCATGGCATTGATAGTTGCCAGCATGCCGCCAATACCCAGTCCTGTAATAAACCTCACAACTAACAGGGAGTTAACACTGTTGGTCATTGATGCTGAAAGCATCCCCAGCGCCATAACCACAAGACAACCCAGAATAATGGGGCGACGCCCCAGCCTGTCGGCTACGGTTCCGAGAATCACAGAACCAATTGACATACCAACAAGCTCCATGGCCAGCACAAGACCCAGACCCGCTCTGGAGATTCCCCACTCAGCGGCAATACCCGGCGCGGAAAAACTGATGGCGAGCACATCGAAACCATCAAGTGCATTCAATGCAACACATAACACAACTGCCGCAACCTGCAGGCGACTCATAGGCAAATCATCAAGAATTCGTTGTTCTTTCTCCCCCATCACCTTCCCCGGCCTGTGAACTTAAGTTGTGGTTAAGAATATACAGGCTAAACAATCATTGGCTCACGAAAAATTTACTGTGGGTGAACTTCGATCAACGCTGAGTTGGGATAGTTAACGCGCTGGGCGCAAATGATCACCGCCGTTGTAGATAAGTATTTTAGGTCGCATTTTTCCCAGGTTGCCAAAGTATCTTGATCAGGTTTCATTACATCAGAAAGTCAGGGTGGCAGCTTTTAGGCAGAAAATGGTCAATATCTGATTGGCCACGCGCCGGACCATCCGATGCCACTGCCCCTGTAGACTCTAGACTGTAGGCAGCACCGGCCTAAAAGAGAGAGTAAAATCTTTCTTTACGCACTGAAAAACGACGCCGCCCAAAAAACCAAGCGAACGCTAATGCGCTACGTTTTAGTCTTGACCGTCGCCACTCATTCGACAAACGTTGATATTACATCCAGCGGAAGTTTTTCAATAGCAGGGACCGTGACCTCGTCTGCAGGATACCCCGTCACCAATAGAAGATAGGGCCTTTCAATACTCGGCCGCCCGCAGAGTTCGCTCAAAAATTTCATTGGACTTGGTGTATGTGTCAACGTCACAAGCCCTGCATTATGCAAGGCACTGATGAGGAATCCGGTCGCAATGCCTACAGATTCGCTCGTGTAATAATTCTTCAATCGAGTGTCATCTTTGCCTTGACTGAACTTCTGCAGAAAAATCACAATTAGCCAGGGTGCAATTTCCAGAAACGGCTTTTCCGAATCTGTACCGAGTGGCGCAAGTGCTTCAAGCCACTCATCAGACGCGCGTCGCTCGTAAAACGCGCGTTCTTCTATTTCTGCGGCTTTTCGAATATCGGACTTGAGCTTCGAGTCACTGATCGCGACAAAGTGCCAAGGCTGCATATTTGCGCCGCTCGGGGCTGAACCGGCTGTGCGAATAGCGTTTTCAATCACCATCCGGTCGACCGGACGATCGCTAAAATCACGAACAGTGCGTCGACGGCTCATCAACTCGTAATAGGCCAAGGAGTCTGCCTTCATCTGACTAAGGGGTTTCTCCTTAAATGTTAAGGGTACAAAGCGATCACGCATCGACACAACCATCGGACAATTGACCTCATCATTTCAGAAAGCCGTGTGAAGCACCAGTCTAACGACATCGTCGCTTACCGCCTATACCGAAGGTTTCCTGATGCGAAAGAATCGACGTTAAGCATTGGTTCGCTGACTTGTCTTCCCATGGCAAAACAGGTCTAGGCTGCTGAAATATGCTAAAGAAACAGGGTCTATCCCGCACAACGCTTGAGCCTGACGGGCGATGCCTACACTGTCTTGGGCGTATTACTCATGACCAGCGATGCAACGCACTGGCAAACCATGCGTTCACATCAAGGCACTACCTAGGAATCTGAAACCTCAAGCGCATCATAGCTATACAGACCTTCCATTGTTCGG
>DUCW01000160.1 GCA_012959595.1 Gemmatimonadota bacterium | reverse complement strand
GGGGGGCTCCTAGAGCCCTCCCCTCTCTCTTTTCGTAAGCTAGTTTACTCTTCCGCTTCCGGGACGGCCTGCATAAGCAGCTCGTAGGCTGCATTCAAGGCCAACCCACCTGCCCTACTCCCAGTATATTTTCCTATTCGAACTACAACTAAGTCGTGAGTAGGTATGATCGTTGCACTTTGACCGCCCGCTCCTCTCATTGAATAGGCAGTTTCGGGAACAGGCCAACCGCCATTTCCATTAACCCAAAAGAAAGCTCCTCCATACTGAAGCCTCTCGTCGGCAATCCAAGCGGGTGCAAGAGTGGATGCATATTCCACAAACCCTTCAGGAAGTATTCTTTCTCCATTCCATACCCCGTCTTGTAGATACAAATTGGCCAACCGTGCCCAGTCACGAGCGGACAGAAAAGCTAGGCCTTGACCAAGAAAATTTCCCTGAGGGTCAGTCTCGATCAATCCATCACGTATTCCTATCTTGTCGAAGAGATGTTTTTGTGGAAATTCGTGGTAGTTACCCCCGCGACCCTCCACTCCAAGTCTAATAAGATAGCTAGTCAGAACTGGGTCTGAGTTCCTATAACGACCAACCGTGTTCGGAGGCCATTGTTGAGGGCGGGTCGCTGCCCATTTAAACGAATTATCTGTAGCTGTGTAAAGATATAGATGGTCCGGATAGCCTAAATCTGGATTATAGTCGGGATCGCCAGCATTCCTGATTCTAATTCCACTAGACATCCTCATAATATCTTTAATTCGTATTTCCTGTCTGAGATCTCCTTCTGTTTGCCATTCTGGAATTGGAGCTTTTTGGTCCAAGGCATATACCCCTTGGTGAATCAATACGCCCATCAGAGTTCCTGTCAGGCTTTTTGTCATTGACCAGCTCTCAAGAGGTGTATGCATGTCAACTTCAGGGCTATATCTCTCTCCCAAAATCCGACCTTTGTAGGTGATCACTAACCCCAATGTCCTAGCTTCTGCTGGACCAAACCCGACATTCAAAGCTTCTTCGACCATCTTCATATCGATACCATCTGGCCAAAGATCATTGGAAACAACATCTCCCATCGGCCAAGGCGTTGTTTCGGCAACAGGCAGATTTCGCGGAACGTCTGTCGGACTAAAATAAATGGAATCTTCTCCGATAGCATGTGAAACACAGCCCTGATTTCTATACCTTTTTGCTGTTCTGGTGACACCATCTGGAAGTGTGAGCGACACTAGCTGTCGGTCATAATCGACAATGGTGTCCACCACATGACCTCTTTCTTCAAAATGTGATATAAAGCCCCCAACATTAGCGGCTGCATCCTGGGGATTTAATCCCGTTATAAAGACTGCGGAGCACAGGATCTTCGCGAACCCTGCTGTTTCATGATGCAATGCTTCCCCTGGAGGAGGAAAATAATCCGTATCGAGCTCTAACGAAGAAGCCCTTGCATTAAGAACAGTCATCGAGTCTTCGAGAGGCTTTTGGTCCGAAGGTAAGCAGCCAATTAAAATCAAAACAACAGCACAAGTTGATTTGTTCAAAGCGTCCATTCATCTCTCCCCGATTCTGTATGACACCAGTTAAATCGATCGTTTAATTCTGGCTTGCACACTTCAATTATCCAAAAATCTAACTGTACAGGCATTCTTAGGTCAAAACCCAGATGCTTACAGATCTTGAAGAGCGACATCTAAGTCACGCACTAAGTCTACGACAGATTCAATTCCAACTGAATAACGAATCAATCCTTCAGGAATACCCATGGCTTCCCTTTCTTCGGGCGTACACTCTACATGACTAGTCGTAGCTGGCGGTCCAGCCACCGTCTCAACTGAGCCAAGGTTAGCAGCCAAGTGTACGTATCTCAATCTAGGAAGAAACTCCTCCACGGCTTCATAACCCCCCTTGAGTTTAAAGCTCAAAACTCCTCCAAATCCATCCATTTGGCTGGCGGCTATCAAATGGTTTTCATGACTTTTCAATCCTGGATAGAAAACCTCATCTATCTTAGAATGGCACTCCAAAAATTCAGCAATTTGAGCAGCACTATTATTTTGATGGGTTATCCTAAGCCCGAGTGTCTTCATACCTCTGATCAAAAGATATGCGGACTCTGGATGGAGAGATGCCCCTGTTATTTCTTTAAATCGAAAGATCTGTTCAAGAGTCTGCTTACTACCCGTTACTACACCTCCTAATGCATCTGCATGTCCCCCAAGAAATTTTGTGGCACTGTGTACGACTAAATCCGCCCCTTTCTCTAATGGCCTTTGGTTGATTGGGGTGGCAAGCGTGTTATCCACAACGACCAAAGCTCCTACCTCATGAGCAGCCCGGCTTAATCTATGAATGTCTAAGATCCTGACTGTGGGATTGGTCGGCGTTTCAAGATAAAGAATGTCACAACCCTTGAGTAATTCTTCCTCTATTGCCAGATGATCACCAGTATCACACAATTCGACTTTCACCCCGTATCTGGGAAGGTAATCCGTGAACAACACATTGGTTCCACCATAGGAATCCTTAATCGACACAACACGTTTCCCTGGTTCCAGAAGGGAAAACAAGGTTCCACTGATCGCTGCCATCCCTGTAGAAAACGAAACGGCAGCCTCGCCTCCCTCAAGTAACCTCACTTTGTCTTCGAAAACCTGCACCGTAGGATTGGTATTTCCTTCCTGTTCTATCTTTCCAAGTTTGGTCTTTATTGTCCTCTTTCATGAAATATCTCCAGGTCTGGAAACGAAAACATCT
>DUCW01000159.1:589-2757 GCA_012959595.1 Gemmatimonadota bacterium | reverse complement strand
CGAGTCGATTGTAGAAGATTCGACAGCGGAGGCTCGCAGTGCCTTCAGTGATTCTTTGTTTTGTTCTCTCTTCTCTTTCTCGTTCGACAAAATATGGCCTATTGCTACAGACTTAGCCTCAACACCTAGTTCGTTCCACCCTGGGATATCCAGAATGTCCCCAATGGTCTCTAGTGCCCACGGACCATTCTCTAATCCATCTGTTCGACTGTTTGCAATGGCTGCTTCAAATAACTTAACCTGACCTGGGAGTGGGAGAGACTCGAAGGACTTCCCAAGCAGTGAGGAGATGTCATGTTTAGGCAACAGGTGGGTGAATGCCGTGGCAGCGTTTACTTCTTCTCTGCTAGATAACCATTTCGGATCCAATTTCGAGTTAAGTGCTTCCCCCATATTGATGAGCAGGTTTCCTCCAGTATTCTTGTCCTTGACGATGTAGCCGTCCCTCCTCTCATAGAGATATACCCCAGGCCCCGCACTAGGGAATGCCGGGACCAATGTGCCCTCTCTATATATTTTATCATAGTCCTTATCTTCAAAAGAACCTTTTGACCTATCAACAAACATATCCCTTTTCAGTATATCCCTAAGGGTGTTCGCTATGATGGCATCGGAGTCCTCCCCGAGAATATCGGATTCATTATACCGAAGCAGTTCCAATTTACCGGCACCCTTAATGAATGAATTTCTAGCAACATGATTAAGTGCATCATTAAGTCGCTCCACGGGATGATCGTCACCCCATACCTTCTTTGATGCTATATATCTATTGATTACAGCGTCCTTGAAAAACTCCTCATTTGAGTCGGGGTAGCCGGACCACTGGTATTCCAGCCAGCGACCATCGGTTTTCTTGTCGATGAATCCTTCATAGTATTCTTCAAATTGATTTTGAAGAGGTCCATCACCGAACACACTTGATTTAAAGCCTTCTTCTTTAAGGACATCTCTTTCGTAATCCTCCCATGGAATATTCTTTCCATTTATCTTTACATCCTCAAGAGGCCCCTTGTAGTTGATCCAGATATCTCTTATGGATTCAAAGTTACCGGCATCTGAACCAAGTTCCCTTAACTCAGAGGCAGTAGCCAATTTCTTGACCAGCCCCTCTTTCAACCCACTGAGGTGTGCTTTGTTATCCATTGCCCAGGAAATCACCTTCATGTTTTCCAGGGTTGGGTTCGCAGCCTCCAGGATTAATGTTAGGGCATTAAGTGCTTTAGGGGTTCCCGTTTTTGTTGGCACTGAGCCAATCTTACTTAAGTTATCCAGGACCATTATGAACCTATTTGGATCAGTGTAGACATGCTGGCTGGCCCATGCCTTATCGAGTTCAGGCAATTCCAACACCAATTGTCGCTGGTTTTCACTGATCGCTGCTGCATCTCCATCAAGCAACTCAGTGGACAACAACCTTGCTTCGAGAGATATCCTTAGTCCATTCGCCCTACTAGCCATGTGACGTGCAAGCCATGGCCCTGATGGAGACCTCTCTAACGCTATGCGGAAATCGTCAGGTAGTCGTGGTGGTTGAAAATCATCTATAGACGCTGACAGAACACGAGACTCGGCACTTCTGAGCCACTTATCTTCATTATGAGAGATATACCTGGAAACAACAGGCCAGTCCTTGTAGCCCTCAATATCGGTAATCGCATTGAGTTGCTTAACAGCCGACGCTCGGATCCCGTTCATTATATCTGTATTTACACCATCTATTGACTTGTTGAGTCGCTCTTGGTGATCTCTATTATTAAGTGTGCCAGAAAAACCTTTGGCTTCGTCTACTGCTATTTTCAGTCCATCTAGGTCGCCAGTTTCCAGTGCCTCAACAGTCGCCTCGTCGATGCTCTGGATCGTAATGCGTACTAAAGCCTCGTCTGCTATATCTCTTATGGACAGAGCGGACTTCTCCTTATCCAGCAAAGTAGTCGCCACTAAACCAGCGATATTAGATTCTAACTTTTCTCGTGTCTTCTTGCCCATAACGTCAATGCCACTAGAGTATTCACGGGCTTCATCTCCTCCTTGTTCTACTAGATCTTCGTAGTTCTGGATGATGTAGTCGGCTTGTTTCATGGTCGCACGTAGGTCTACATTACCATCCTCATCTTGTACAACTGGGTTAATCTTGTTTTCAATCATGCCCTTAATGGCAGCATCGTATC
>DUCW01000159.1:0-389 GCA_012959595.1 Gemmatimonadota bacterium | reverse complement strand
ATGTTAGCCATTAGAGTTTCTCATTTCCTTATCACAATAATGGGGTTACTGACACCCAGGGTGAGTAGTAACCATCCGGACCAGTGCCACCCGTCGCTGTCGTCGCTGTCGTCGCTGGTGGTTTAGAATCAAACAGCCCTGCTTGATCAGCAGCGGCATACGCACCTCCGGCCCCCAGGGCAATTTGAAGATCACCACCCTTAAGGGCTTGCCTTCTCTCTTCTCTCGCACCGGCTAACTCCAAGTTCTCACCTTCTAAAAGTCTATTGTTCCTGAGTTGATGCTTTTCAAATTCGCTACCAACTACCTCGCCTACGCTACCACTGCTATGTCTTATTCCACTAGCACCCACAGCCCCACCTATTTGCCCGATTAATGATTGAGTCTGG
>DUCW01000158.1:462-2777 GCA_012959595.1 Gemmatimonadota bacterium | reverse complement strand
TGAGACACAGCTGGAGTCGGATAGAAGGTTGATTGGACGTAGGATAACCACTCTTAGAAAAAGACTTGAAACCCTGAATATAGCCAGAGCGAATCGCAGGAAAGCCAGGAAAGGAGAATTCCAAGCTGCTCTTGTAGGCTATACAAATGCAGGGAAATCCTCTTTACTGAGGGCTCTTTCCAATAGAGACATATTGGTTGAAAACCGGTTATTTTCTACGTTAGATTCTAAGATCAGAAAAGTAGATTTGGGTGAGGGTTTTGAGGGAATGATTACTGATACGGTAGGTTTTATAAGAAAACTCCCACATCATTTAGTAGCTTCGTTTCGCTCTACTTTAGAGGGTATCAGGGAAGCGAATTGATGCGTCCCAGGCCGATTGGGCCAGTCAACGAGCAGTTGTAGACGATGTTCTTGAGACGTTGCACCTTGGAGGTATTCAACAAATTCTAGTATTTAACAAAATTGATTCTATTGAGAACCAAGAACTGATAGATCTAAAATATCAAGTCAGGAGAGAAGAGCACCAGGCGGCCGTTTTTGTTTCAGCACACAGAGAAGATTCATTGAAGATATTGAAGACTGCAATGAGATCTCAACTACAGGAGTCCTTCCGGCATCTTTCACTGCAATTGAGAGCCAGTGACGGAGAACGTCTGGCTATGTTATATGAATCTGGTGAGATTCTAAATCAAGAATATGAGGGACAATACACCTTATTGGAAGTGAGAATTCCACAGAAATTGGCTGGTCGCTTGCTGAAATTAGAGGACATAGTGTTGATAAAGGAACACGGCTTAGGATGAAGTGTTGTGAAGTATGGAAAACAATAGTTGAGAGGTCGGAGGTGTACAAATGAGGTTTTACGTCAATGTCGATCATGTGGCAACAGTGCGTCAAGCGAGGGGAACAGACGAACCTGATCCAGTTAGAGCAGCTGTTTTAGTGGAGCTTGCAGGGGCAAATGGAATCACTGTTCATTTACGAGAAGATAGACGCCACGTTACCGAGAGGGATGTTCGCATTCTGATGGAAACGGTCAGGACTGGGGTGAATTTGGAGATTGCTTCAGAAAAGAATGTTCTGGATATAGCCTGTGAGATTAAACCGATGCAGGTAACCCTAGTTCCAGAAAAAAGACAGGAACTTACAACAGAAGGTGGATTGGCGTTAGGAGAGAAAGTCGTTAGAAGCGGTATCGGAAAGGCTATAGATAAGCTTTCTAGTAAAGGAATTAGGACGGCTCTTTTTATTGATCCCGATGAAGAAGCAATCTCCATATCTAGTGACCTGGGTGCAGATGCCGTAGAGCTACATACGGGTGAATATGCAAACGCGAATAGTCTGGAAATAGCGGATTGGCAATTAGCCAGATTGACAGATGCTGCTACGCTAGCTTCTGAAAATAAGATGGGAGTACACGCAGGCCATGGTCTAACCTATGAAAACGTAACTCCTGTTGCGATGATACCATTTCTAGAGGAGCTCAATATAGGGCACTCAATCATTTCTAGAGCTGTTTTGGTGGGCTTAGATCGAGCTGTGAAAGAAATGAGAACGTTGATTTCCCCAGCTCGCGATAGATCTCTGGAGATATGAGAAAGTCATGGTTTGGTGTATTTGGAATATTTGTCAGTGTTTTTTTGATGTGGTGGGTACTAAGGGGTGAAAACTATCGAGATATTATAGAAAATATTGCTAATGCGAACCTCTGGTACTTATTCCTCTGTGTGTTGGTCGGCACACTCGGTTATTTGATTAGAGCCTTAAGGTGGAAGGTGCTGCTGGAACCTACTGCATTGGAAACGAGTCTCCGATCTAGGTTTGCTTCTGTAAGTATGGGTTTTGCTGCAAACAATCTTTTTCCATTTCGCATCGGTGAGATCGTTCGACCTGTGTCACTGAGCAGAGTGGAATCAATATCTACATCAGGAGTAATTGGAAGCTTAGTTGTAGAGAGGTTTCTCGATTCGATAACAGTATTTTCGATGCTTTTTTTAGCAACGATGATGCCTTCCTTCCCAGGCACAGAAGAAATTTGGTCTGGAATAGGTGGTTCCGTAATGCTTTCCACTCTTCGATTGATTGCAGGGTTCTTTGTAGTCCTGGTTTTCTTCGCAATATTCCCTCGGTTTTTCTTGAATTTGGCACAGAAAGTGTTTTTGCAAAGAAAAAATGGTTTAGGGCTGCGGATAGTGGAATCATTAGAATCCTTTCTTGAATCACTGAGTTTATTACGCGATCTGAAACTTTTTAGTCGTGCGTTACTTTGGAGCTATGGTTTTTGGCTTTGGCACGCCTGGTCATTTTGGTTG
>DUCW01000158.1:0-345 GCA_012959595.1 Gemmatimonadota bacterium | reverse complement strand
GGGCCATGCTAGCACTGAACGGAGTTTTTAATGTGGCAGAGTCAACGACCCTTGCATTTGCGTTCGGGTATCATTTGGGAGGGTTTTTCCCTATCACTTTCATAGGAATATATTACGCCTGGAAATTGGGCTTCTCGATGAAGGGAATCGGGCAGAGAAGCTCCGATCAGGATTATGTTTTATGAGAAATTTGTGATGCAGATAAAGGCACCAGCTAAAATCAATTCTTTCCTGAGAGTTTTGTCTAAAGAGGATTCAGGATATCACCAAATAGAAACATTGTTCACAGCCGTTAACTTTTGTGACGGAATTCAGCTGGTTCTCTACCTGCACTTGTGACACTTG
>DUCW01000157.1 GCA_012959595.1 Gemmatimonadota bacterium | reverse complement strand
GACCCGGAGACAATAGAATTCTAATGTCAATTTTACATGTTTTCATATACGTATGTCCCGCTCAAGAGGATATTTTTGCAGGAGTTCGCAACGGGATTGAGGGAGACAGTCTTAACCAGCATATCAGCAAAAATCTGCATTTAGAAGACAAAGAATACGACTATATCACACGGGTTGAATTTTCAATTCGTAGATACGCTCGTTTCTTATTTTATGGTCCTATTTTCAAAAAAATAGAAGGCTTGATCATTGAGATTTTGCAAACTCATGGAATGGATCAGCCAGTTGTGTTCTACCTGGCTGACGAGGGGGTTTGGGCAGAACTCATTAGAGATATTATAAAAAGGCATGCCCACACTAGAACCTCTCTATTAGTAAATGTTCAGCACGGACTGATGGGGTTGGGGATACCTAGCCTTCTTTGGCTAAGAAAATCTTTGAACTCTATAGCCAGATTGTTTTCCGGATACCCAATATTTGGTTACGGGTTTGGGGGCGGGGCTTGTGACATCCATCTAGTTTATGGCGAAAAAGAGGTGGAATTCCTGAAAACTCGTCAAATTAAACTTGCACTTTCAGCTCCTACTCTGATTAAGCATGACCTACGCCAGCAATACCAAAAGACTGTGAACAATCAGGCAGTCGATCCAGGCTTAGTACTAGTTGTATTGCCCGCCTGTGTCCCAGGTTCTGATATGCGCTGCAATCTTCCAGAGCTTCTTAATACTATATCTCCAGTGGTACAGTGGGTCGAAGAAAACACCGAATACCAAATCTTAGTGCGTCCACACCCTGGAAGGCGCGATCGAGATACCATAAACCTGATAAACCAGAGTGCGTTGGGTCCATTCGTCGAGATTGACCTTGAAAAGCAGCTGATTTTAGGACTCTCTAGAGCTGCCTTTGTTATGGGAGTTCAATCCACAGTCCTATTTGATTCTCTCTACCTAGGTAAAGTTCCATTAGCTATAAGGAGTCATTGTCACGATGAAGCCCTACCATTCCCCCACGAAGTAATAGATGTTCGGTCCGCTTTCGCTGACAAGCTTGTGCATGTCCTGAGTTCTAAGACAAGAGAACACTACACATCTATTTTAAACAAGCCCGAATTAGATTGGAAACACGAAATTGAGAGATTTATCACCCAGTGTCCAGACACGAACTAGTACGTGTAAAAAACGAGGATCCTCATAGAGCAAAACGCAATTCTTCCTATGTTGTAAAAAACGAAATTCTTCTACAATGACTGAAACAACATCGCATTGGACAAAGGAACTAGTCATCCGTTTCCAAAAGAAAACCCATGCCATTTTTTAATATTATCGACCGATTGTCCTATGTTTCTGAGACACAAACGTACACATATAGCCTCGAAGATCTTTCTATTGGTTTCCAGTTTAGAATCGATAGAGACCTTGATGTCTACAACGTTAGATTTTGGGATCACTTCATCAATGTTTATATTTAATTATGACACAAAATCATTCCTATAATACTATCCAGAAAGATCCTAAACCGGGCTTGTCCGTGCTCTGGCTAATAACATTGGTCCTACAACGTCTTTCATTTGTATCTTGGACGGTCCTAGGGGTAGTCTTCACTTCGTCTATCATCTCTTTTCTAACAAGAGAATACACTTCTACTTCACTGTTTATGGCTGAATCTGAATCTGCCACATCAGACGGCGGATTTGGAGCCCTCGCTCAAAGCATGGGTGTTCCTGGAGCAGGTGCACTCCTGAGAGACAACTCAAACCCCCCTCAATTCTACGTCGCAGTTTTGAATTCCCATGATTTCCTAGCTGACATAGCACAGAGAGAATATCTAAACCCTGATCAAACTGGAAACTCAGGGGGGCCTGCAGTTACCAGACCAATTGATCAGTTTTCTGATCCCGAACTAGAACTAACTGCAAGACTCTCAGAAACAGTAGCAGAACTTAGAGATAGGTTAAGTGCAGACGTCGATCCTTTTTCAAATATTATAACCCTGGAAGTCACATCCCAATGGCAATGGCTATCAGAAAGCCTCAATCGGAGCATGTTGGATGCGCTCAACAACTTCAATGTTGAGAAACGTGAGAATAGAGCCAACCTTGAACGTGTCTTCATCGAAAACAGACTGGATGAAGCTCAAACAGATCTCGAAGTAGCAGAAGACTCGCTGGCAGCATTTTATGCTCGTAATAGAAGGATGGAGGATTCCCCTGCTTTACTGGCAGAAGCAGCCCGTTCGCAAAGACGAGTGGAGGTCAGACAACAAGTATACCTGACCTTATCCCAATCTTTTGAACAGGCCCGCCTTGAGGAAGTCCGGAATACGCCCCTGATTTCTATCATTGATTATCCCGAAGGTTCTGCCGAATCTCTATGGTCCTTAATCCGTCAAGGTTTCTTGGGATTATTACTAGGACTTGGGATAGCACTAGGTTATATCCTCTCGATCGAATTTATGAAAATTCAGAACATTAAACACCTTCCAGAATACCTGGAATTTCAAGAAACACTGCGGAAATTGTGGCCTTTCTCCAAGAGGAATCGTTAGGATACGAACTAAGTTAAGATCACCATTTCAATCAAATCCACAGGTTGGGTCGAGCAGATTTCCAGGGGGAAAGTATTAATCTTCTTCAGACGACATCCACCTTGAAAGGCTTTCATCAGCAGTGGCCCATCGACGCCACACCAGGAACATTGTCTGAAACATTATCTTAATATCCAGGAAAACAGAGTAATTTCGAACATATGCAAGGTCCATTTTCACTCTTTCTCTCAAGACAAGATTGTCCTCATGAAAACGCCAGAGTCCTTTCAATCCTGGGC
>DUCW01000156.1 GCA_012959595.1 Gemmatimonadota bacterium | reverse complement strand
CCACCGCTACTTCTCTCCCACTCAGATACGTCTCCACGAGAATCTCTCTAGAGAATGTTTCTGTTTTCTGCCTTAGATCATCCGATCCCAGCAATCTCTTCAAGCGGCTCCAGGCAACCACAAATTCTTCTTGAGTGTTACACCGAGTGACGCCACGACTCCCTGACAATGACACAGGTTTCACAACACATGGAAAAGGAACCCTGGTTACTATGGATTTAACATCTTCCTCCAGATCAAAACCTTCAAACCAGAAGGTGTCCCCTTCCCTTCCAGCGAGTTTTTCTCGCATCGCCCGTTTGTTACGAACCGCTGACACACCGTCTAGTGAGTGTTGTAGTAACCCCATAATTTCGGCTGCAGCAGCAGCTAAAACACAAAAATCATCTTCTGCTGCAACAATAGAATAGAGCGGAAATTTGGAATGGAAATTAACAATATCCTCAACTGAAGCTTGGATATTGCCCGGCTCTAGAAAAAGACTAGATCCTGGCACAAACTCACTTAACGATTGTCTGTGGTTTGAGCCTACTGAAATTTCTAGACCAAGTTTTCGGCTTGCTTCAACAAAAGAGTTGGCCCGATAGGTCGTCTTCGCCAAAAGAATTAGAACTCTTGGAGAATCTACAATCTTCTTCTCTTTGACAATGACTAGTCTATTTGGCACCAGTTGTATATGGGTTAGATCCAGCCGCGTGATTAGTAACGTCTTGGATAGCTTCTATTTCTGGAATCTTTTCCTTAAGTATTTTCTCGATACCTTGATTAAGAGTCACCGATGCTAATCCGCACCCCTGACATCCACCACCCATCTGAACATATACGACCTTGTCCCTGACTTCGACCAAGATCACATTGCCTCCATGCTGGGCCACTCCAGGACTGACATATTGATCAATCACCTGCTGAACCCTTTCAGCTAAGTCGCCCTCCAGTGGCCTAGAACCAATCGGAGCCAAGTTCGGATTTTCGAACTTAAAGCCACTTTCCGTGAGTGTTTCGACCCAATCAATCCGAGATCCCTCAAGAACTACCAGACTATCCGGATCAATAACTACTTCAAAACCATTACCATCAAAAACGAGATCCTCTGTACCCTTTTCTTCCGGGTCAACTAGGGTGACCTCATACCTGGGATCTAGTGGACTAGCACTGGCCACACTGATGCGAACCGCAACAGCATCGCCCTGCATATCGATAAAATTTAGAATGGTATCCCTGGCCAATTCACTGAAAGATATAGGATCCTTACCCTTTTCGCTCATTCTTAGGGAACCACGAAACGTACGGTGTCCACTACCCAAGGATCGACTGGCATATGCGCACCATCACCGACCACTGCTATCACAACATGTGCTCCAGAAGACAGTCCGGTTAACTCATATTCGATTTGAGCTTGACCAAGATGTATGTATGTGCCTTCGACTGTAGGAATTGGAGCTCCTGCTGGTGGTAAATCTGCGTCAACCGCAAAATGATGATGGCCTGTACCAGGCTCCATCGTACCTGCTGGAACGATCTCTATGCCAGATGCAGCCAGCCTGAGAACCACCGAGTTTCCCTCAATAGTTGAGCCGTCTTCAGGATGCACAAAATTTATAGATGCACCAGGTTCTGCTGGTTCCGATTCAGATGTATCAGTACATGAAACCAGAGTGAGTACGAAGAATCCAACCACTAAAGGTCTCAAGTAAGTATCTAAAGATGAAATCACTGATCCACTCCCGGTTAGTGTAGCGAAGACTTGCCCACTAACGGTTAAGGTATTTAATAGCCAATACTCAGGTCAACACACATGGCGATTTGATTGTCGTGCCTCTCTTGACCATTTTTAATATTGACTGGCCACATTTTACTCAAGTCCATTTACTATTTGAGAGTTAACTTATGCATCAAGAGAACACTATTACCAATTTACGACTGTCTCCATGATCCGTGTGGCATTGCTCTTGGTAGTAATCTTCTGCCTGCGATCGGACGCTCTTGAAAGTCAACAGCACCGATATGATAGAGAATACCCAAAAATAGGTTATTCCTCAAAGACACCTACTGACAGAGTTGCTGTACTCAGGCAGTCATTAGAAACCAATCCAAACATGTTAGTCTTTGATGGAGAAAACGGATATCTCGAGTCACTGTTGAGTGAGCTTGAAATCCCCGTAAATTCACAGACCTTGGTATTCTCCAAGACCAGTATAAATGCCAGGATCATAACGCCTGGAACTCCAAGAGCGATTTATTTTTCGGACGATACTTACGTGGGATGGGTCCAGGGCAGTGAATCCCTAGAAATTGCTTCAACTGACCCCGATCTCGGCATAGTCTTCTATACTCTGAACCAGAAAAAATCCGAAAGTCCAGAAATCCAGAAACAAACCTTTCTCTGTTTAGAATGTCATGACACCTATGGACTGACTGGTGGGGGAGTTCCGCGTCTTCTAATGGGATCTGGAATTACCGACGAATACGGGCGGTCAGCAAGCCACGAAGGATGGAGACTTACCGATCATCGAACTCCCTTAGAACAACGATGGGGTGGTTGGTATGTGACTGGAACACACGATAACCAAGAACACCTGGGAAATTCCATTACAACAACCTCTGGATCAACAATCCTGGAAAGAGGAAATATTGGCAGGATAAAATCCCTAAACGGATTGATTGCTGATAATCGACACCTACTAGAGACCAGTGATATAGTCGCCCTTATGATATTAGAGCACCAAATTCACATTCAAAACCTTCTAATTCGTTTGCACTGGGAGGCAAGCAACAATTCCGATACCGAACACATGAGCGAAAACGTTCTGATTGCTTTAGAGAACCTTGTCGAAGGAATGTTCCTGGTCAGTGAAGCTCCTATAAACGGTCCCCTCAAGGGTAACCTCCAATTCCAAAAAAACTTTGAAACCGAAGGACCCTATGATCGTAAGATGCGCTCTCTACGCCAGTTAGATTTAGAAACTAGATTATTTCGATACCCATTTAGTTATATGATTTATTCTCAAAATTTTGAGTCGCTTAGTAAAACTGTGAGACACCATTTGTTCCGTAGAATCTGGGAAGTACTGACCGGACTAGACCGCTCCAAATCATTCGATCATTTGTCCTCTGCAGATCGGAGTGCAATCCTCGAAATTCTTCGGAGCACTAAAACCGATTTCAGGACCTGGCAGAAAACAAGGATCAAGTAGTGAATCCCCTACAACTTCTGAGGAGAACTATTCCCATGAGAAGATATTCAAAACCCATTGGAATCACCTTGGCCATCATTTGTTCTGGTTACTTACAGGAAGCCTGCACTCCACCCGACGAGTCAGCTCTAAGGCCCGCAATAAACGTGGTGGAACTCACTGTTCAGGATATTCAACAAGCCTATGCTTCAAAAGAGTACACTTCTGTTGAACTCACTCAGGCTTTCTTGGATCAAATCGATCTCTATGAAGGTCACTATAATGCATTCATTTCTATGAATCCCAATGCCATGGAGATAGCATCACAACTGGATGAAGAACGCGAATCTGGACAAATACGCGGCCCTTTGCATGGAGTCCCAGTGGTCATAAAAGACAACATCGATTACCAAGGATTGGTTACGACGGCTGGCTTCTCAGGCTTCAGCAGTAAGACAGGTGGTATCGACATGATCCCTGATGACGATGCTGCTGTTGTTGAAAGATTACGTAATGCAGGAGCTATAATTTTGGGAAAGACCAATTTACCTGACTTTGCAGGTGACGGAACTCGTACCAAAAGTTCAGTAAGTGGGGTCACGCTTAATGCTTATGACGTGACCAAGGCCCCTGGAGGGTCTAGTGGAGGAACAGCTACCGCCGTTAATGCTAGTTTTGCAGTACTAGGATTAGGAACTGAAACAGGAGGGTCAATCCAAAACCCCGCCGGCTCACAAGCTTTGGTGGGAATCAAGCCAACGTTTGGGTTGGTACCCCTAGAAGGTGTTGTACCCATAAATGCAACCTATATCGACGTGGTTGGACCACTTGCTAAAACGGTTTACGATGCTGCAATCACCCTAGATATCATCGCCGGCCCTTCGTTAGAAGACCTCGCAACATTTGCATCCGTCGATCATATGCCAATAGAAGGCTATACCAAGGGACTCACCCGAACTAATCTAGCAGGAAAACGTTTTGGATCAGTTGGACTTGGCTGGAGAGAGCAGTGGCTACCGTTGAGTCCTGAAACCGAGAAGCTCTATCGAGAATCCCTAGATATCCTGGAAGGACGAGGGGCCTCAATAGTAGATGATCCCTTCGAGAACAGTGGGTTCGTAGAACTATATAAAAATCGCCCCAGGGTCCCTTCCGTGGGACCTCACGATATGATGGTCTACATGCAAGGGCTTGGTGACTCCTCTCTCTTTAACAGTGTGCAGGGCTGGGAGACATTGACCGGACAAACCTTCCGAGGGGGGAGGATGCAAGCTCCACCCACCAGACCTAGTGCAACAGAGGAGGGAGACGCTTTCCAAGCTTGGCGATTACAAATACGTGACCTTTATAGAAATATCTTACAAAGTTCAGATCTCGATGGATTATTTTTTCCACAGGCTGGTGCACCCATTAGAAATCTAATAGAGGACCCTCAACGTCCAGACTATAGTCCTAATAATCATCCGGAACTAGCAAGCAACATCATCAATGAACTAGGAGTCCCACTTGTAACAGTACCTTTCAGCTACTACCAGGATGGAACACCTTTTGTGGTAGTATTCATAGGAGACCTGTGGACGGAACAGGAACTCCTGGGCTATGCATACGATTTCGAACAGACTACCCTTGGAAGAGTCCCTCCTTCACTGTTTCCTGAACCATCGGATCAATGATTTATGAAATCTATAAAATCTCCAACTTGCAGACAGAAGGCATAGACCAACATACTTAAGACCCTAAGTACTCAGTAAAACTGAAACAGATAGTGTCCGAATCCCTACAAGAGGAATACGTAAGATGTGCAAATTCACCCTCCGATCTAAACTCATATATCTTTTTGCTGTAGCTATGGTTCTTGCCATGACTCCTGTTGACGCTTTAGCCACTTGGTCAATAATCGCTGTAAATGCAAGAACAGGTCGAATAGTGATTGCTTCAGCCACCTGTGTTCCTCAAGCCCGACTGATTAGAGGAGACGCCACTGGACTGATGAATATCCAAGCCATTGTGGTCCCTGGAATCGGAGTTGCAGCAGCTCAAGCCGGAGTGGATCGGACACGACAGAACCAGAAACTCATATATGCCGAAATGAAGAAAGGAACCGATCCCACAGCTATCATTGAAATGTTGAGCAGTGATCCTGATTTCCAGAGTCGTCAATTCGGAATAGTGGACCTCAAAGGCCGAATGGCCGGATTTTCCGGGTCCAGTAATAGCGATGCCTCGCTCTCGGTACAAGGACGTCTACCTGACCAAGACATCTACTTCTCGATCCAAGGTAATATTTTGGCGTCAGATGATGTCGTCTATGAAGCGGTTTCCCGATTCATGAGTGCTGAAGGAACACTCACTGATCGGGTAATGGCCGCTATGGAAGGAGCCGATGAAGCCGGCGGGGATGTGAGGTGTACCTGTGAAACTGACCCTATAGTGGAAGCCCCATGCCATGGTCGCAATGCTCATGTTGCCTATATCCTAGCCGCTGATCCTGCCGATACAGAAGGTGAGAGCTTCAATAATGGGAATTACGCTATGTTCATCGATGTCACCGATCAAAATATCTTGCCACATGAAAACGGTAACCCCGTATTGACCCTTAGGCAGCGCTACGGGACTTGGAAGGCTGCCGACCTTGGAAAGCCTTAAAGGATAATACAAAGGGCACCGACAGGTTCCTATCTAATATTTTTGGGCAGGCTATTACTAGAACAAAGGATTCCCGTTGGGTCATTGCCAGTATTCAAAACAATTGAGAGCTTGGTAGCTATGAACAACATCACAATGACCTCCCGCCCTAGCACTCGGTCGAAACACCAACCCAATCGTAGCCATTAGCACTCAGGATAGTAACCTGAATCCAGATAGACCGTCGGATTCAATAGTGCTTTTTGCACTTTGGCTGTTGGTCTTTGCTTCCAGCAGTCAAATCATGATTCTGTCCCCTATCCTCCCCCAGATAGGAACACAGCTTAATATTCCTATATCGGCGTTGGGAAGCTTAGTGTCTGCCTATACACTGATGGTCGGAAGCCTCGCAATCATCTCCGGACCCATATCAGACAAGATTGGTCGACGTCGGATACTACTCCTGGGAACCAGTTTGATGACATTTGCACTCGTGATGCACCATTTTGTAGTCGGGTACTACTCCTTCCTCTCCGTTCGTATACTCGCCGGTATAGCAGGAGGAATCCTGAGTGGAAGTGCTGTCGCCTATATTGGAGATTTCTTCCCCTATAATAGGAGAGGTTGGGCGACTGGATGGGTTATGAGTGGAATGGCATTTGGACAAATCGCTGGTATTCCTCTCGGAGTACTCCTATCAAGCCAATACGGCTTCAAATTTCCTTTCTACATGTTTGCTCTAGCGATGGGAATGACCTTTATTCTCATTTGGTTTCGGATCCCTCAACCTGATGTAGAACTGACTCAAGGACCGTTAACCATTAAAAAATCCGTAGACAACTACCTCGCTATGCTAAGGCAGAAGGAAATAGCAGCAGCAGCAGTAGCCTATTTCATGATGTTTATGGGGCTATCTTTTTTCATACTCTACTTGCCCTTATGGTTAACAGAATCCCTTAATGCCACCCCTCAGGCAATCGCAACCATGTTCGTTGTTGGTGGGTTAGCCAACGTACTCACCGGCCCACAAGCAGGAAAATTGTCAGATCGTATTGGAAGAAAAACCATTGTAATAACTTCCAATTTAGGATTGGCTTTGGTGATGGTATTTACCACAATCTTTACCAAGGAATTGTGGCTTGCATATCCTCTCTATTTTATAATAATGGTGCTCGTAGCCATGAGGATAAGTCCATTTTCGGCCCTACTAACTGCTCTAGTAAGTGACAACCGACGCGGTGCGCTGATGAGTCTCACAGTCGCCTTGGGACAATTTGGTTTCGCTATAGGCGGCAGCTTAGTAGGACCTCTATACACTAACTTTGGTTTTCAAATCAGCACCCTAGTAGGTGCCCTGGCCATGCTAATCACAGCTATAGTAGTGGCTAATTTTGTTCCTGAACCAGATATGCACTAATTAACACTTCAGGATACCTTATTATCAAGTATAGCCACTCCAGGCTATAACCCATTACAATTATAGGTCCACTACAATTTGCTAGACTAATTCTACATTAATCCGATAAATGGAGATACCTCTTGGGTGCATCACCAAGACTGAAATTCGAACGCAAAATCACGGAAGTTGAAGAGCAGATTGATAAGTTGCTAGCTCAGTCTGAAAACAACGAATTTGATGTTGCGGGGCAACTCAGAGATCTACAGAAAAAACTACACTCCCTGAAGCAATCAACCTACCAAAATTTGACTCCAATGGAGCAAGTCCAGATGGCCAGGCATCAGAAGAGGCCATACACTCTGGATTATATCCATAGGATTTTCCAAGACTGGATAGAGTTACACGGAGATAGGAAATTCCGTGATGACGAAGGTATGGTAGGAGGCTGGGCAAAACTTTCTGGATCTTCTGTCATGGTCATTGGCCACCAGAAAGGCAGAAACATGAAAGAAAATCTGCGGTGCAATTTCGGCATGTGTCATCCTGAGGGCTACCGTAAAGCCCTTCGCCTGATGAAGTTAGCTGAAAAATTTCGTCGACCGGTAATAACTTTCATAGACACACCCGGTGCCTACCCTGGAATTGGCTCTGAAGAGAGAGGAATTTCGGAAGCCATTGCATTTAACCTCCGAGAAATGTCAAATCTGAGAACTCCTATGTTGTCAGTCGTTATTGGAGAAGGAGGATCCGGAGGTGCACTCGGTATTGGAGTAACCGATAGAATTCTGATGTTAGAACACTCTGTATATTCAGTCATCAGTCCCGAAGGTTGTGCCGCCATCTTATGGAGGAATACGGACTACAAGAAAGAAGCCGCCGAAGCCTTAAAATTAACTTCGAAAGACCTTGTAAATCTAGGAATAGCCGACGAAATCATACCAGAACCGATAGGCGGAGCACATTCAGATTGGGACACTACATCAGAAAACTTAAAAGAATCTCTCCAACGGAATCTTAGTGAGCTCAGCGGAACTGACATAGATGATCTCCTTTCCAATAGATGGGCCAAGTACGAAGCCATGGGTGAATGGCAAGAAGTCCCGGCTCAAAACGACGACAACCCAAACCTGTGAAGACCGCAGATTCATGAGTAATTTCGCGGAAGTAAAGTTCAAAGGAACGCGAAAAGAATACTTCACCCACAGCAAGCTAACTCTCAAGGCGGGCTCCAAAGTAGTTGTTGGAGTAGAGGGCGGTCTCGATTATGGAGAGATAACAGCCCTCGGCATTATCGCTGAGCGAAAGTGCGGATCGTCCAGTGATTGTGCTACTCCGTCTCCCAAGAACAGAATTCTCAGAATTGCAAGAGCCAGTGATAAACTCAAGATCAAAACACTCAGACAAGATGAGGACAGGGTCCGTAAAGAAACACGGGAGCAAGTGAAGAAACACGAACTAAAAATGAAAATTACCGAAGCCGAATGGCAATTTGACAGAAAAAAATTGACCATTTACTTCACTGCAGACCAACGAGTGGATTTTCGAAAGCTTATCCGTGTTCTAGCAAAGACATTCAGAGCTTTAATAGAACTAAAGCAGATCGGAGTGCGTGATGAGGCGGCACTACTTGGGGGCGTGGGACGTTGTGGGCGAGAACTCTGTTGCTCGACATGGCTACCCGAGCTGAAACCAGTAAGCTTAAAATTGGCAAAAGATCAATCTTTGAGTCTTAATCCATCTCAAATATCTGGGTGCTGTGGACGTCTGATGTGTTGCCTGATCTATGAGCATAAAACCTACGTCGGTGCCAGAAGAAAATTTCCGAGAGAGGGTAAGATATTTAAAACATCCCTGGGAGAAGAATCGGTGAGGTCCGTGGATATATTAGCCGAGACTGTCACTCTTAGATCCACCGAAGGAAAACTACGAACGCTACCACTAAAAGACTTGGAGTTCGAAAACAATAGGGATTCCAGATGAAACCCTACTATCTCACCACTCCGATCTACTATGCTTCGGGAGAGCCGCATATCGGTCATGCTTACACAACCATATTGACCGATACCTTAGCACGTTATCGCCGCCAAATGGGATCTCAGGTGGAGTTTCTGACTGGTACTGATGAACATGGCCAGAAAATGAAGGAAGCGGCGACACAAAAGAGCATGCATCCCAAAGAACTAGCTGACAAAATGGCGAAAAATTTTAAGGAAGCTTGGGTAGGATTGGACATATCATTTGATCGCTTTATCCGTACTACCGAAGACGCTCATGTTGATGTAGTTCAGAATATTCTGAACAGGCTTTGGGAAAAACAGGAGATATATGCAGACAACTACAGTGGCTGGTATTGTATCCACGAAGAAAGATACTGGACCTCTAGGGAAGTTGGCGAAGAACATGTTTGTCCCGATTGCCATAGGCCAGTCGAATATATAGAGGAGAAAAACTACTTCTTTCGGATGGGGAAATATCAAGAAAAACTCCTCGAACACATAAATAATAATCCGAACTGGATTGTGCCTGAAACTCGCCGCAACGAAGTCTTAGGATTTCTAAATCAACCACTTGAAGATCTATCTATATCCAGACCAAAAACCCGTTTAGATTGGGGTATCACCCTGCCTTTCGACGAATCCCATGTCTGTTACGTCTGGGTAGACGCTCTGTTTAGTTATGTGACAGGAGCAAGCTTCCCCAGTACCCAATCAAAGACCCTGAAAAATTATTGCTGGCCAGCAGATCTTCAAGTTGTTGGAAAAGATATACTAACAACCCATGCGGTTTACTGGCCGACCTTATTAATGGCAAGCGACCTTCCCCTCCCCAAGAAAATTTTAGCTCATGGTTGGTGGCTTAGTAAGAAAACCAAAATGTCAAAATCCATTGGAAATGTTATTGACCCGTTGCAATTGAGGGAAAAATACGGCACAGATGCAGTTAGATGGTATCTTCTGAGAGATATGAGAACAGGTTCCGATGCTACATTCACAGAAGAAAGATTTGCGACTCGATACGAAGAGCTGGCCAATGTACTTGGCAATTTAGCCAGCAGGACCACATCAATGGTCATCAAATATAGGGCTGGTCGTCTTTCCGAAGAAATTGAAACCGAACTAGGTGAGGAGATCGAACAGACTCTGGATAACTTCCAGAAACATATGGACAAATTGCAAGTGCATTCGGCCTTAGGATTAGCAATGGATCTGGCGAGAAAAACCAATGTCTATATCGATAAGAAAGAGCCGTGGGCCCTGGCGAAAGACCCAGATCGAACGAACTCTTTGGATACTGTCCTAGGCACTCTGGTAAGAATATTGACAGTTCTAACAACACTGCTTTCTCCCGTCATGCCTGAAAAAATGGGTGCTCTAGCAAAACACATCGGACTGGATAAAATCCCCACATTTGAGGATTTAAACTTGGCACTTACCACGAGATCTACATTGAAATCTGGAGCACCACTATTTCCCAGAGATCATCTTTGAACTGCTAACACTTCCCAGAGAGACCCTGGATAACCTAGATTACACACTAGGATTATAAAATTAACATTTGTTCTTTTCGGTGACCTGTTATCAACGTTATGATCAGGCTCATAGGATAAAAACGGAGTTGGACATGAGACGAGGTACTCTTTTAATTACGACTTTCTTGGCTGCACTAGTTTCAGGATGTGGCCCTACCCCAGTTGTAATCACTGCCGAACTAAGCTCGGAGGATGCAATAGAGGGAACGCCAGGAACGGCACTTGGCGACCTTGAAGTGCGCCTGATTCCTTTTGACCGAGACGCGATCTTTGATTCACTTGCCGCTGTGGCCCCTCGTCCCGAACCTCCGATTCCTGATTCGGTCCTTCAAGCAAACACTGAAGTTGCAACGGCTCAACAGGAGTGGCGCAACGCAGAAGCCAGATGGGGTGTTCTCCGTGACACTCTCCAGGCTTTGACAACTGCGTTAGAAGGATTAAACAGAGGGCAAGCACAGTATCGTCTGCTCTTCTCTGATTTTCAAGACTTAGAAGCTGAATACAACGGATTAGACAGAGCAAATATTGCCGCATTCAACCGATTCGACGACCTACAGAAAGCATCGATTACCGCAGAACAAGAGATTAGACTCATACGTCAAGAATGGGGCGATGAGGCTTTCGCTAATGTCAACGAAATCATGACGATGCATCAAAGAGAGTCAGGTAGAGACATTCTCTATGACACCACCGATGCCAACGGAACTACCACCTTTGACGTCAAGGCAGGTGTTTACTGGGTAGTAGCAATCTACGAAGAGCCCTACTCGGAACTCTACTGGAATTACCCAATCACTGTTCCAGTAGAGGAGGGGGAAACAATACCTCTAACCAGAGAAAACGCAACGTCGAGGCCCAAGTACTAGAATATCTGTTCCGGTAATGTTAGAAAACATAAGGGCTCTAGGAACTAAGTATAGATTCCTCGGGCCCTTTGCTATAGCACGGAGATCTAAATCCACAAAATAGACTATCAATCGGAACTCGACGGAATCACCAACACAGTCTGGGGTGTCATACCCTGTTGTGGGAAGTCCGCTCGGATGGGCACACCCAAGCCAATGCTTAAGATAGGCAACCGCACTTTCTTAGAGCATATGATATCCAACCTGAAAGAGGGAGGATGCGACAACATCCTAGTCTGCTTACCAGATAAACACGGCCCTATCGCCGCAAAAACATTGGAAGCAGGAGGAAGTGTAATCTACAATATGGACCCAGGGAACGGCCCTATTACATCTCTCCAAACAGCCATAGCTCACCTCAATCCCAAAGTTGCAGGAGTATTATTTTGTCCCGTCGACTATCCCTTGGTCACCATTCAGACAATCCAGACATTAGTTGAAAATTTCAAGAAAATAAAAGCACTCCTCACTCTACCTGTCTTTAAAGGTAAAAGAGGACATCCTGTCATCTTCCACAGGAACCTGTTCGCAGAACTTCTTGAGAACGATCTTCCAGAGGGAGCCCGTTCGGTGGTACTCAAAAACATTTCATCAGCGAATTTGGTGGATATTGATGACAATGGTGTCACCATCGATATTGATAATCTCTCTACTTACCGTCGACATTTCCCTAGAGAATATCGTGCAAGATTCAGTGCAAGATAATTTACCATTGAATGCTGCCATGGCAGCCAGAGAAGTTGTGACTGCAAAAAAAAAGGGTGAGGCAATAGCCTTAGTTCTCATAACTCATGGACCTTTCGATACTTTAGGTGGGCGAGTTGCAATAAAAAGATCAAAGGACGGAGAGCTCGAAAAGATAGGAAGCTTTCAAGATGACAACTTGAACAATCAAGCTATGGAGCTAGCAAAGGAAGCCCTGAAATCACCACACACTCAAAGAAAAACGAGCCACGGCCTGACCGTAACCTCCGGACAAATCTACAAACTGTTCGTGGAAGCACACCATCCTTCTCCTGAATTGACCATAGTTGGTGCTGGACACATAGCTCAACCACTATGCTCTATCACTGCGATGTTGGGTTTCAACGTCACCGTAATCGACGACCGCGAAGAATTTGTTACCATAAAACGCTTTCCAGAAGCTGACCGGCTCATGGAGGTAGATTTTACCAAGCCATTCAAAGATATCGTTATTGGCCAGAACAGTTACATCGTACTAGTGACCAGAGGTCACAAATACGATTTTGAATGCCTCCGGTTCTTACTACGAAGTACGATAGAACCCAGCTACATCGGTATGATTGGGAGCCGACGTCGTATTCGAGCAGCTTTCATCCAACTAATAAACGATCAACTTGACCCAGACAGGATTGCTCGCATCAGAGCACCACTAGGACTGGATATTGGATCAGAAACACCCGCTGAAATTGCTATTTCAGTAGCGGCAGAACTTGTGCTACTATCAAGAAAGGGGGACGGTGTACCTTTGAGCCAGAAAGAGAATATTTTCAATCGATTTTTTAAGGAAGAATAGGATCTGTATCGTGGAAGAAACAGAAAATCAAAATCTTTACCAAGCCATCCTGGAAAAAACAAATAAGGGAAGAACTGTCGCAGTGGCCACAATAATAGCGACCAAAGGATCTGTACCTCGTAAAATAGGAGCCAAAATGCTCGTCGACCCAGGATACGACCTTGTCGGCACAGTCGGTGGAGGCTGCGGAGAAGGAGAGGTCATTGCAGTAGCTCATCAAGTTATTGAATCTGGCAATCCACAAATTGTACATGTTGATCTAACGGAGGACATTCTATCCCTGAGCCCAGCAGTCTGTGGAGGCACCATGGAAGTATTTGTGGAAGCAGTAGTCAGGAGCTAGATGTCAGATCAACCACCCTTGATATCTCTGCACTACTTGAGGCTACCTAGTCGAAAACAGATTTATAAACAATATCTTATAACGAAGGAAGCTGGGGCCAACGTAACCCTTTCCACTGATTTAGTTATGGATTCACCCTTAATAATAAAAGGTGAAACCATCTTAGAGACAGGTTCGAAAATAATATGGTTCACCTTCCCAGATACCTGGCATGACTTAGGGTTATTCCACCAAGCTGATGGGGCTTTTACAGGGATCTACGCTAATATCATCACACCCTTGCAATATCGGTCACCTTTTGTCTGGGAAACCACTGATCTCTTCCTTGATATCTGGATTGATTTAAGTGGAAGAGCCATTGTTTTGGATGAGGATGAGTTTGCCCTAGCAAGAGGAAATGGGTGGATGTCACCAACAGTCGCAGAAGCGGCACTCAGAGAATCGCAACTCTTGATTGATGGATATCGCAAGGGAACATGGCCACCTTCATTCATCTCCCAATGGAGCCTTGATCGAGCACTCCAGTATTTGAATTAAGCTGAAGCCTGCATCAAAAAACAGAACTTCCTCTTTATTCTAATTCTTCTCCATTTTCTTCCATCATTAGTCTGTCGACCACTTCTTGTATGGCAGAAAATTCATTCCATCGATTGATTCTCACAGCTGGACCAGTCCCTCTATTCACAAGTATACTCGGAGTTCCCATGATACCCAGTTCGATGCCTACTCGTAAATTAGCAGTGACCACATCAGCGTGTCGATCGCTCGATAAACATGAAGAAAAGTCACCCACATCTAGACCTATCTCATCAGCAATACTCTCGAAAGCACCCATGGGAGGAGACACGCTTACTGCCCATGCCGTCTGCCTGGCGAACAAGCGATTGTGGTAATTCCAATATGCATCACTTCCTTGATCTAAAGCACACCGAGCAGCTCTATGTGCCAAGAAGGAGTGGTTGTGCCTTGGATAATCATAGAAAAAAAACCGGGCAAGGCCAGCCTGAATATACTGCAGGTCGATTTGTGGTTTTATGAGTGATGCAAAATCCTGACAAGCAGGACACTGATAATCTCCGAATTCATAAATAGTGATCGGAGCTTCTGGGTCACCGATCACAACTGGCGTTCCCAACTGACTCAATGCTTTATCCTCCATCGTCCCGGTAAGGATACTCTCCGTAGGTTCCAAAGCAGCTGAACCTGACCCTAAACCATTACCTGCTATCCTCCATACAACGAAGCCAATAAGAAGGACTCCTAGAACTAGGATTACACGTGTCCGTTTCTGGTTTCCATTTTTTCGTTCAGTCACAAGTCCAAGCTCCTTACCTTATTTGAAGACTCTCTAAATGTTTCGATCCTATTACTCCAAACTCTTCCCTCCAAAGATGGTTCTTTGCTAACGGTACTGCAATCACCTTGCTAGTATATTGGCGACTTCATTCACTTGCGAAAAATCATCTAAAACTAGATCCGCACCGGCTTCCTCGAGATCTTTTCTCCGAAACTTACCCGTAGCCACTCCAACAGTCCTAGTTCCTTCTGCCTTCCCACAAAATATATCTCTTGGGGTATCACCCACTACCACTACCGATTCCTTGTCGAAACTTATGCCCCATTTGTCGTGTGCTCTGGTCAGTGCCACAGATGGCAAAAGATTTCTATCTTCCGAATCTGATCCATAGCCCCCTACTGAAAAATATGCTTCCAGACCAACTGATCCCAGTTTGATTTGTGCTCCACGGAAAATATTCCCTGTCACCAAACCAAGTGCCACATTTTGATTCCCTTTCAGGTTTACAAGAAGTTGTTCAACACCCGGAAGAAGTATCGTCGGGTGTTCAGAGATTCTAGCTTCCAATTCTCTTACATACCGATCCCAAAGAGCTGAGAATCCTGCCTCTATGACTGAATCAGAGAAACCCACCTCTTTAAGCAGATCTCTAGCAATTTTGGGATCTGTCTTCCCAGAAAAATCATATTTTTTTGCATTTCCAAGTCTGCCAAAGGAGTCGAGCATAGCTACCTCAAAGGCTTCTTTAGCAGGACCTCCGGTGACTAGTGTCCCATCTATATCGAATAGAATGAGCTTGGTCATCTTCAGAGATTAGCTATCACCCCTGGATCTACATTTCCACCGCTAACCACTGCAACAACAGTCCGTCCAGCACTCTTCACTCTTCCACTTCGAAGAGCAGCCACAGTTGCTGCTCCCGAAAACTCTACTACCAGACGCTCATGTACGAACAAGAATTTAGCGGCTTCTCTGATCTCATCCTCTTCAACCAAAACCACCTGATCAACAAACTCACGGACATGTGCAAAAGTCCGATCTCCCGCTCTTACTGGTAGCAGACCGTCCGCTATCGAGTCAACTTGAGGAAGCGTCACAGGTTCTCCCGCATCCAGAGCAGCTTTCATGGAAGCACCTCCGACGGGCTCTACTCCAACTATTTTAACACTGGGTCGCAGTCTTCTAATAGCAGCTGCACATCCACTGCAAAAACCTCCTCCCCCAATAGGGGCCAATAACACCTCAAAATCCTCAGATTCTTCAGCTACCTCCAACCCCGTAGTACCCTGCCCAGCAATTATTCCCAAGGCATCATAGGGAGGAACTATGGTTAGATTCTCCTGGGCAGCTATAGACTCAGCACGGATTCTTCTTTCTGTTGAAGTTGTCCCTTCAAGAATTACTTCCGCTCCCAACCGAGCTGCACCGTCTCTCTTGATCTGCGGTGCATTCACTGGCATTACCACTACTGCCCTAATTCCATGCAGTTGTGCCGCTAGTGCAACCGCTTGGGCATGATTCCCTGATGAATAAGTGATAACGCCACATGATCTCATTTCCTCTGGGATTTGAGCCACAAAGTTATAAGCACCACGTATTTTGAAAGATCCCGTACGTTGAAGTGATTCCAGCTTTAGAAGAGCTTTTCCTTCTAACTCCTCACTCAGAGCTCCCGCATGATACAGGGGAGTTCGCACCACCACAGACCGAATGCGCTGATGAGCTTCTTTTATGAGGTCTAAACTTACTAACTCCTTGTCACTCATCTTCAATCGGATCCTCTTCCTGAATGATTCTAGCCACGTCCATCACTTTGTCTCCATCATCCAGATTTACGAGGCGAACACCTTGAGTCGCACGCCCTATCACTCGGATTTGGTCTACAGGTTGTCTGTTAATTACACCATTTCGAGTTATAAACATTAACTGATCCAGAGGTGTGACAGACTTGATGGCGACCACCTTTCCTGTCCGTTCATTCGTTTTGAGATTGATGACTCCTTTTCCACCCCTGTTGGTTAACCTATAGGCGTCTATTTCGGTACGCTTGCCCATCCCACTCTCCGATACCACCAAAAGAGTCGCATCTTCCCTATCCACCACAACCATACCGATGACTCTGTCCCCGTCTTCCAAACGAATCCCTATCACTCCAGCAGC
>DUCW01000155.1:6144-17026 GCA_012959595.1 Gemmatimonadota bacterium | reverse complement strand
TGTTCTCCAGTAGCCCACATTCGTGCTTTTCTTCCCTTTTCTCCAAATTGTCTAATTAGAGATGAAGTTGAAAGAAGACCCAAATCGCCAAAAGTTTGAATACCTAACTGCTGGAGGCGTTTAAGCATAACTTTATCAATTGGTAAGAGAGAGATAGCAGAAGGTTTCAAGAATGAAATCAATTTTTGGTCCTGAACGATGAGTGGTTCATTAGGTTTGGCCTTTGTTGCGGCTATCCAGGATGCAAATTTTCCTTTAGCCCAGCCAATTTTTATGGAACGCACTAATGAATTAGGAAATTGTTCTAGGTATGTATGTATGTCTTTTTTTACTTGGGAGGATTGGGGTTTATGAAAATTCTGTAATCCGTCTACATTGATGAAAAACCGTCCATGCCCAGTAAATTCTATATCTGGGCTGATACGGGACAGGGTCTCCAGGAGATTCATTTGCACGCTATTGTAGTAATCGAGATCGGGTTCCAGCACTATTAAAGTCGGACAGAAGGAGAAAGCTTGAGAGATAGGTTGGTTTAGGTATATCCCTATATCTCGGGCTTGCTTCGAACACTGCCACACGGTTTGCTTGCTGATTTTTTTGGGATTCAAGAGAGCAACAGGAGTATTTTGTAGAGTTGGCTTACGTATGAGTTCCAATCCAAGTTCGAACATTGGAAACCAAATACATAATGTTTGTCCCTTTTCGAGATATTTAGCCATAGGATATTTATGATAGATCTGTATATACCGAATAAAAACCGAAGATAGAGAGTATCTCTTATTTGTTATTATTAAGCAAGAGATGAATAAAGGAAGATTTTTGTGGTCATTGGAATATCGTGAATCCCCGACTATCTTTTGGCCTTATTTAGAACGACTCTTAGGTCGAATCGGTCATCTAAATGTGTACTGATTACTATGACTGTAACTGAGGAAAACGATATTTAATGAGCTCATCACCTTCGATTATCTATACCTGGGCGGATGAAGCTCCCGCTCTGGCTACTTATGCTTTTTTACCGATTATCCGTGCATTTGCGGGTGCAGCTGGGATTAGGATAGAAACACGAAATATTTCTTTGGCGGGAAGAATTTTAGCTGCCTTTCCAGATTTTCTTGATGAAGATCAGAAGGTCACCGATGATCTTTGCGATTTGAGAAATTTGGTTGAAACTCCTCATGCAAACATCATTAAGTTGCCTAACATCAGCGCTTCTATTCCTCAAATGAAAGTTTGTATCTCGGAACTCCAGGGAAAAGGTTACCGACTACCTGATTATCCAGAAGATCCAGATAATCAGGATGAAAAAGAGATTAAAACACGTTATGACTCAGTAAAAGGAAGTGCCGTGAATCCAGTACTCCGGCAGGGAAACTCTGATCGACGGGCTCCTGATTCGGTCAAGGAATTTGCCAAGAGTAATCCGCCGAGTATGAAAGATTGGCCGAGCATTTCCAATACACATGTGGCGACAATGGACTCTGGTGATTTCTACCATAATGAAGTTTCGGTAACCATAGGTGCCCCAACTACTGCAACTGTTGAGCATATCGATCGTGACGGCAGTAAGACGATTTTAATAGAGTCTCTTGCTTTGGAGGCCGATGAAGTGTTGGATTGTACTTTTATGAGCAAGGGTGAACTTGTCGATTTTCTTCGCGACGAAGTATCGGACGCAAAGGATAAGAAAGTCTTATTTTCTTTACACATGAAGGCAACCATGATGAAGGTTTCTGACCCTATTATCTTCGGTCACTGTGTGAAGGTGTTTTTTGCAAAAGTTTTTGAAAAGCATGCCCTTAGACTGGCTGAATTGGGTGTAGATCCGAACAATGGGTTGGGTGATCTATTGGATAAGATTAGAAATCTTTCCGAAGACGAGAAAATACAAATTCAAGATGACATTGACACTTGTTATCGGGACGGACCCGACATTGCTATGGTGGATTCCAGCAAAGGTGTAACAAATTTACATGTTCCTAGTGATGTTATTATTGATGCTTCGATGCCACCCATGATTAGGGATTCTGGAAGGCTATGGAATATGGAAGGGCATCTCGAAGACTGTAAGGCAGTAATTCCAGATTCTAGCTATGCGGGTATATACGCTGCCGTTGTTAGGGACTGTCAGAACCATGGTCAGTATGATCCTTCCAGAATGGGTAGTGTCCCAAACGTTGGCTTGATGGCCCAGAAAGCAGAGGAGTATGGGTCACACGATAAAACCTTTGAAATTAAGAAGGCTGGTACTGTTCGGATTCTAGATAAAAACGGTGTCGTCTTGCTCGAAAACGAGGTGGGTATAGGGGATATATGGCGTGCATGTCAAACGAAGGATATACCAATCAGAAATTGGGTGAAGCTGGCCGTCCAAAGAGCTCGAGCTACAGGTGCACCTACAGTCTTCTGGCTAGATCCTTCCAGAGCCCATGACGGTCAATTGATACAGAAAGTTCATAAGTATTTAAAGGAACATGATACAGATGGGCTCCAGATAGATATTCTTTCTCCTGTTGATGCTATGGTTTTTTCCTTGGAGAGGATACGAAAAGGTCAGGATACAATCTCGGTTACGGGCAATGTCTTGAGAGATTATCTCACTGATTTGTTCCCGATTCTTGAGATAGGTACAAGTGCTCGGATGCTCTCCATTGTGCCTCTTCTGAATGGGGGAGGCCTTTTTGAGACTGGAGCTGGGGGATCGGCACCGAAGCATGCCCAGCAGTTCGAATCAGAAGGTCATCTGAGGTGGGATTCTTTGGGCGAATACATGGCTTTAGCATCTTCGCTACAATATTTAGGAGATCAGTTTGGCAATGTAGCAGGTAACATTTTGGGGCAGGCTCTCGATAGGGCGATAGGAGTTTATTTAGACAATAGTCGTTCTCCTGCCAGAAAAGTGCATGAATTAGATAATAGAGGCAGTCTTTTTTATCTGACATTGTATTGGGCCGAAGCACTGGTTGAGCAAAAACAAGATTCTGAGTTGAGCAGTCACTTCCTTCCCATAGCCAGGGCACTTACTAAAAATTCAGATCGTATTTTAAATGAATTAGGTCGAGTACAGGGTGAGCCTCAGGATATTGGTGGATATTATAAACCAGAATTTGATAAAGCTTCAGTGGCTATGCGACCTAGTTCATCGTTCAATGAAATTATTGAAAATATCTCCAAACCCAGGACCACAGTATGGACATAGTCCACCTTCACTCTAAAGTAATCGCAGAACACGATACGCCCCTATTGGTTTTGCCAGTTTATGAAGAAAACGACTCGAGTTTTATCAGTATTCCCGACGAGCTTGCTCATGAGATTTACAACACCGTAGATGGCTCCATGCGCCCCATGTTCAAGGAGGACGTCAAATCCAAGATGGGCGAGTCATTATTGGTCTATTTGAGAAGTGATGCAGGCCCCCAACGCATCCTTTTTGTTGGCTTAGGCGAGAAGTCTTCCCTTGATTCAGAATCTCTTAGGCGTTTTGGAGGTCATGCTGTTAGAGGAGCAGAATCTCTAGGTGTTTCCAGCTTGACAATCTATCCAGGATGTTTGGAATCAGAAGTGGCGAAGGAATTTTCCCAAGCAGTTGTAGAAGGCGCAGTGATGGCACAGTGGGATTACAATGAGATGAAGACGGATCTTAAGAAGAACAAAGATAAACTTCTCGAGAGTCTGGAGGTGTTAGCGGAAGAACCGATCGCTTCGCAAGTAAAATCAGGGATAGAGGTGGGGAAAATCATAGGGGGTGCATCTAATTTCGCCCGTACTCTTCAATCTCGACCTGGCAATGTAGCGACCCCTACTCATCTTGGTGAAGAGGCCTCAAGAATAGCTTCTGAGTATGGACTTAAAGTCATGGTAATGGGCCCAGAAGAAATTAAGGCAAATGATATGCAAGCTCTCTTAGCAGTGTCGCAGGGCTCTAGCGAGGAACCTCGGTTCATTATACTTGAGCATGAGGGTGGGAATCCAGATGATCCTCCACTTGTGTTAGTGGGTAAGGGATTAACCTTTGATGCGGGTGGTCTATCGATCAAGCCTTCTAGTGGAATGGAAGATATGATCTTCGATATGTCGGGTGGAGCATCGGTGATTGCAACGCTTCAAGGGGTAGCAGCTTTAGGGGTATCAAAGAACGTCATAGGTCTGATTCCATGTTCAGAGAACTTGATCAATGGAGCGGCGATGAAGCCGGGGGACATAATCGGATCCAAGGAAGGGAAGACCATTGAAGTGATCAATACGGATGCCGAGGGCAGATTGATTCTTGCAGACGCTCTTTCCTATGCTCAGAGTTTCAGTCCTGCTGCGATTGTAGATTGTGCTACTCTGACAGGAGCTGTGGTAGTTGCTTTAGGCCACCATGCAGCTGCGGTCTTGGGTACTGATGCGGATCTTGTTGAAGAGTTGAAAATAGCAGGAGAACGTTCTGGAGAGCGATGCTGGCCATTGCCTCTTTGGGATGAATACCGTCAGCAATTAGATAGTGAAGTGGCAGATTTGTCCAACGTAGGGGGAAGGTCTGCAGGGGCTATTACTGCCGCCTGTTTTTTGAAAGAGTTCGTGGGGGATTATAAATGGGCTCATTTGGACATTGCTGGGACAGCTTACGGCGAAGGCAAGCTTTCCTATCAGAGAAAGGGAGCACTGGGTTTCCCTACGAGGCTTTTGATAGAGTGGATTCGGAGTCGAGAGGAGTGAATGTAGAACATCGATTCTGCGTCTCTCTTAAGCTGATCACCATCTTTACGATCCTGTATTTCACTCCGGGTTTTCTGACAGGTCAGATCCCCGATACAGTCGCTCTTCCTACAGATACTTTGAGCAATCAATTAGGAATAGTCGGGCAAGATTCTATGTTTGTTTCTAGTGACTCTGTACCAGAGGTAGTGCACATTCTACCTCAAATGGCAGAAGTTTTTCCTGCTTCGCATAAGGCTGGTATTTGGTTGTGGGACCGGCAGGCCATGCTTTCATCGAGTGCGCTGACATTAGCGGAATTAGTTGAGCTCACTCCTGGTATAGTGAGTCTGAGGGGGGGAGATTATGGCACCCCTGAAACAGTGATTTCCTTTGGTCTAGCCTCTGGCAATATCAAGATTTTTTGGGACGGGTTTGAGTGGATACCAATGGATAGTGGAGTCCCAGATCTTTCGAGGATAACTTTAGCTGGCATAAAAGAAGTCCGTATCGAGCGCCGAATGACAGGCTTGAGGATAGAGTTACTAAGTTTAGAACCAACAGAATTAACCCCGGAAACAGTAATTCAAGTCGCCACTGGAGACCTTGGAACTAATTTTCTCAGGGCAGAGTTGGCACACCCTGATGTTCTAGGGGGCTCCTTAACATTTGCTATGGACCGCCTTGAAACACGAGGCCCTGGTTTTCAAAACCGAGGATCCTTGAGTGGAGTTGGAATTCGCTATGCACTTCACAAGGGTGACAAAGGTGGAGTGGTGGTAGAGTTCAAGAGCTCTGCTCCTCGAAATGACAATGTCGATTTTGCTAAAAAAATGGGAAGAAGTGACTGGAATATCCGTGGTCGATGGCGTTTGTTAGATGGCTTGATTGGAGAAGCATTCGCGGGTTCGTCCTCACTGTCGGAAGATCCAAGGAAGGCCGACGGTGAAGGCTCGCATATCTCTAGAAAGCAGTTTGGCGTGAGGACTAGTTACGAAATTGACGGATTGTGGGCGAGAGGAGATGCACGATTTTTCCCTGGTCATAATTTGCAGAGAAAAACTTACGATCTAAGAGTGGGTAGCAGTTATGTAGATTTTCTAGCAGTGGAAGGTTCTTTGCGTGGGCAGTATTGGTCTACTCGTAATGTTTCGTCTCTGGGTCTTCACGCTGTCACGGATCCTCTTCTCGGCTTTTCACTATTTGGCAGCTATGAAGATGGAACCGTGGGGTCACCGTTTATTATGGAGACTGAAATAGAGTCTGAATTGGGAGAGGTCGACACACTGGGAGAAAGCTTGGAAAGATTCACAAAACAGAATGGGAGTCGTCTTGGAATCAATTTCTCTTGGAATGGGGTGGACGCTTCAGTAGCTCTCCTATCCTCTTCAGCAGACTCACTTCGCCCTTTAGGTTTATCCTTGGAAAAAAGAGCAGTGTCACTCTCAGGGAAAATCCGAAACGGGTACGAAGTGGGAATAGCGATGCCTATTCCAATCAACGGGTTCGGAGTTGAAGGTACAAGTCAGGTATGGGAGGCGGAGATGTCGTATCTCCCTAAGAGGATTTGGAAGGGTGCTTTGACTTACCATGGCCTCTTCAAGGAATCAGAGAACCTGGAAGTTTGGGGTAAGGCAGGTGTAATAGGAAGAGATTCTATGTTGTTAAGGACCTTGGAGCCTGATTCGAATGAATTAACTAGAGTAGAAGCATCTCAAAGATGGTTTGGACACATACAGGTGAGAATCGTAACAGTTAATATCTTCATCCGCTGGGAGAACATGTTGGGCAAGACTGACAACTATGATTTTCCTAATCGAAAACAGCCTAGATTTCGTACCGTTTATGGGATTAGGTGGGTACTGAACAACTAAGTGACATGCTCATTCTCATTCAGTCCCTGATGAATCTTAGAGGAAACAATCGATAAATTGGTAGATTTAAGATACGGAGAACTGGCCAGAATGATGCACCTGAGATTGATAGCTTTCACGTGACTGAGAGACAGAGGTTATAATATAGGAATGAATGATTGCGATATTACTATTGCCAAAAGATTAATGGTTCAAGTTAAGGTTGTTTATCTTGGGGTGGTTGAATGATCAAGAGTATGACTGGATTTGGTGAAGCCGAAAGAGTTATTGATGGAATCATTTGTCGAGTAGAGATCAAGACGGTCAACCATCGATTCTTTAATATTAATTTTCGGATTCCTAACGCTTTCAGTCGTTTTGAAACAAAGATTCAGAAGGTGTTGCAGGAAGTGATCACAAGAGGACATGTGAATTATGCCCTTTCTGTTCAAAGTGGTGATGCAAGCGGGCTGTCCAATCTACCGGAACTCGATCTTAAGAGAGCTAAGTTTTATTGGGAAACATTGAAAGTTCTGCAGAAGGAATTGGAAATCGAAGACGAGATAGGATTGTCTCATATCATGGGGGAAAGTTTCAAGCATAGCTCCGGAAGTATCCCGATCGAAAATATTGGTAAGGAAGACATCATCGATTTGACCAGAGTAGCTCTGGAAGAAGTCATGGTGTTCCGTACCGAGGAGGGATCCAATATTGAGAAAGACTTGAGGGAAAGATTGGTTGTTTTGGGGGATTTACTACAAAGTATAGAAAGAAGAGCACCAGAGCGTCTGGTCTCGGAACGGGATCGGTTGCAACGATCTGTGATGGAACTGATTGGGGGTGATTTGGTCGATCAAGACCGTCTGTCCAGAGAAATCGCTATTTTGGCAGACAAATGGGACATTTCTGAGGAAGTTGTCAGGCTTCGTTCTCATTTAGATTTGTTCTCTGGAACCTTGAAAACGGACCCTCCTGGAGTAGCCGGTAAAAAGCTAGGGTTCATACTTCAGGAAATCCACAGAGAGGTTAATACCATTAATTCGAAAGCAAATGACGGCATAATTGCAAATGCTGGCATAGCATTGAAGGAAGAAGTAGAGTGCATCAGAGAACAGTTGGAGAATGTGGAATGACTAATGTGCTAACCAGTAGAAATCCGCTGATTGTTTTATCTGGACCAAGCGGGGCTGGGAAAACTACTGTAGCCAGACGATTGATAGCTGAAAATGACAGATTTGTGTTCTCGATTTCTGCAACCACTCGACTTGCTCGAAGGAACGAAATACATGGAGTGGACTATTTTTTCCTTTCTGAAGTTGATTTTACAACGATGGTTGAAGCTGGAGATTTTCTAGAATGGGCCGAAGTTCACGGCCAGAAATATGGCACACTGCGAGAGCAGTTAGAGTCAGCATCAAGATTGGACAAATTCTTGATTATGGATATAGACGTCCAAGGTGCAGCTCAGATCAAGAGCCAGATTGATGACATTATAATGATTTTTATAATTCCACCTTCTGCTAAGGTTTTAGTCGAAAGACTTAGGATAAGAGGGACCGAGAAAAAAGATAGACTAGTAGAGCGCCTTAGAAATGCTCGAGAGGAAGTGGCACGAGCAAAAGTTTTCGACTATATGTTGGTCAATGAAAATCTTGACCGAGTGATGAATCAAATTGAA
This sequence comes from Gemmatimonadota bacterium, assembly GCA_012959595.1. Taxonomy (GTDB): domain Bacteria; phylum Gemmatimonadota; class Gemmatimonadetes; order Longimicrobiales; family Gaopeijiaceae. The sequence goes on along the minus strand of DUCW01000155.1, from coordinate 8,815 downwards.
GGGATTGTAACTACTGACGATCAGAGTGAAATCGAAGGCATCGACTTATCAGGTCAAATTCGCCAGTTTCAGACTGGCGTAGATGAGGTTCTTGACAGTCTGTTGGAATAAATAATAAAGAATGGAGTTTTTAATGCGCGTTTTTACACCCGATGAATCTTCTAAGCAAACGGGTAGCAAGTATCTTGGGGTATTGGTAGCAGCGAGATACGCACGTGAACTCACTGCACTCCCCAGAGAGAATCTTCCTCTTGGAGAGGAAAAGAAGCTCACCACAAAATCCCTAGAAGCACTGACCTCTGGTCAGATTGAATTTCGTTTAGTGGGAAAGCGTAAGAGGGGATTGTAGCTTCCCGGATTGGTAATCCGAATGATCATGGAGCGAGTGTTTTGTCCACAAGCTTTCTTAATCCTAGGCATCCCTGGCAAGGGCGCCGTGTTGTCCTCGGGGTCACCGGAAGTATTGCTGCCTACAAAGCGGTTGCTCTTGCACGGCTTCTCACTTCTTTAGGTGCAGAAGTAGATGCGGTGCTTACTCATGGTGCCAGCCGTTTTGTTTCTCCTCTATCCTTTGAAGGAGTCACGGGAAGGAGTTCATCGACGGAGTTGTTTTCGGTAGAAAATTCAGCCCTACATATTAGTTTGGGATTGGAAGCAGATGTTGTATGTGTAGCGCCAGCCACAGCTGACTTCATTTCTCGAGCCAGTCTAGGCAGGGCAAATGATTTACTCACCACAACTCTTTTGGCAACTAGAGCCCCGGTGGTAATTTGCCCAGCTATGAACACTAACATGTACACTCATCCACAAACCCAGACGAACCTCAAACATTTGATAGATCATTTGTCTTATAGAGTGGCTGGACCTGGAGTGGGGGCTCTGGCATACGGGGAGAATCATGGGTTAGGAAGGATGTTGGCTCCCGAAGAAATCATTGAAGAAGTAGGTAAAGCATTAGTTGGTCCCTCTCTACTAACGAACAAGAAGGTCTTGGTGACAGCTGGACCGACAGAAGAATCGATTGATCCGGTGAGATTTGTCAGCAATCGCTCTTCGGGGCGTATGGGCTTCGCGATTGCTCAAGCTGCGTATCGTCTTGGTGCATCCGTGAGGTTGATTTCAGGACCAGTGGCATTACCAGACCCATACGGTATCGAACTGGTAAAGGTACACACTGCCCAGGAAATGTTGGTAAGTGTTTCCGATTACCGTCCAAAGGCTGACGTTTCGGTATTTGCGGCGGCAGTTTCCGATTACCGTCCTAAGAATATTGAATCTAGGAAGATGAAACGCTCTAAGGGAAATGAAGCACCTGTTTTGGATTTGATGGCTAACCCTGACGTGGTCCTGGATACATTAGGCAACCGCAAAGAAAAGTCTATCAATGTTGGTTTCGCTTTGGAAACGGAATCGATTTTGGAAAATGCCCAGGAAAAACTTGAGAGAAAACAGTTCGATTTTCTTGTGGCTAATAGTGCAACTGAAACAGATGCCGGCTTTGATGTTGAAACGAATCGTGTTGCTTTATTATTCGCAGGAGGTCGGTGCGAAGAATTGCCTTTGATGACTAAACATGATGTTTCGGAAGTAATTTTGAGCCATATCCTGGAATTGCTTGAAAATCGCTTATGAAACCCGGATCACCGAGGTTGGAGGATTTGATAGTGCTATTGTCTCGCTCAAAAGATTTGGGGTTAGGTGCTATTGTCCTAGATGGATTGACCAGGGAAGAGATTCTATCCTCTAATCTTGATTCGGGTGTAGAATTGGGAAGAACTGGTGGTGAGACGGTAGTTGATCAGAGTTTTTCGGGGACTTCAGCAGGGGTTGAGGTAGTGTCTGAGATGAACTACGAAGTCCTTGAAGAGACGGCAGGTCATTGCCAAAAGTGTGCCCTATGTGAAAAAAGAAATCGTGTGGTATTTGCTGATGGACATCGCGACGCACGCCTTATGATAATTGGGGAAGCACCCGGGGCCAAGGAAGATCAGGCTGGAATACCTTTTGTTGGTCATGCGGGGAAATTTTTGGACCTTCTCTTGGCATCGGTTTCTTTATCCAGAAAGGACTCAGTGTACATATGTAATGTCCTAAAGTGCAGGCCACCAGCTAATAGGGACCCATTGCCAGATGAAATTGCAATGTGTGCACCCTATTTAACACAACAGATTGCTTTAGTGGCCCCAGAGGTTATTCTGGCAGTCGGGACTTTTGCCGCTCAATTTTTAACGGGTAAGAAGCTCCCTCTCGGAAAACTTCGTGGATCGACTTATTCGTACAAAGGAGTGCCCTTAGTGATCACATATCACCCAGCGGCTTTATTGCGTAATTCAGGATGGACCCGCCCGACCTGGGAAGACTTCCAGCTTCTTCGAAAGATAATGGGTTAGAACTGATGGACACTGCACCGATTCCCAATGTGAAGATTGAACACGATAGACAACATCCCTATTCGCCTGAGGCGGAAGTTGCCGTTTTAGGAGGTATGTTAATCGATCAAGATGCACTGACTAAAGCCATTGAAATAGTGGATGAATCGATGTTTTACCGAGAAGGGAATCGTAGGTTGTTCAGGGCTATGGTTCGTATTTTTGGCCAAGGAAATGTGGTTGATCCGATCACTTTAAAAACAGAGTTGGAAAACACTGATGGATTGGCGACGGTGGGCGGG
>DUCW01000155.1:0-6134 GCA_012959595.1 Gemmatimonadota bacterium | reverse complement strand
ATATGTCCGTCAGCAATTAAAGCTGTTAGCATCTTATCTATCAGATCTTTTGGATGCAGTTCCAACAGCTGCAAATATCACTTACCATGCCCAGATCGTCAAAAATAAAGCAATTCTTAGGAGATTGATCGACGCTGCGTCTGGAATAATCAGGAATGTTCAAGCTCAAGGAGAACAAACTGTAGAAGAGGTTCTGGACGAGGCAGAACAAAGTGTTTTTCAAGTTGCGGAAAGCCACGATCGTAGTGGATTCGTTCGGGTAAAAGAAATCTTGCACAGGACAATGGAGAACATTGAAGAAATGCAGGATGCGTCAGGCGGGATAACAGGCTCTCCCAGTGGATTCAGTGATCTAGATTTGATGACTACAGGATTTCAAAAGGGAGATTTAGTCATAGTTGCAGGTCGCCCAGCTATGGGCAAGACTTCCTGGATTTTAAATGTGGCCCAAACTCTAGCCATAAAACACGATACCCCCGTGGCAATTTTTTCTTTAGAAATGTCAAAAGAACAGTTGGTTCAGCGATTTCTTTGCGGTGAAGGTCGAGTAGATTCTCAGAAATTGCGTCAAGGTAGGATGAATCAAGATGAATGGAAGAACTTGGCTGTTGCAGCAGGTCGCCTCAATACTGCGCCTCTGTGGATAGATGACTCCCCAGGAAGTACGGTTTTGGAGATGAGGGCTAAGGCTCGGCGTTTAAAAGCAGAAACTGATTTAGGGATGATTGTGATAGACTACATGCAGCTTATGATGGGAACAACACAAAGAAGGTCTGAGAACAGGGTTCAAGAAGTCAGTGAAATCTCTAGAGGACTCAAATCATTAGCTAGGGAACTGGAAGTCCCAGTTGTTGCCCTAAGCCAGTTGAGCAGAGCTCCTGAGCAAAGGAACGATCGAAGACCACAGCTTTCGGATCTGCGAGACAGTGGATCAATTGAACAGGACGCTGATGTCGTCATGTTTCTCTATAGGCCTGAGTACTATTTTGGTCCAGTTGATAAGGATGGTAACTCTTTGGAGGGGAAAGCCGAACTCATCGTTAGTAAACAAAGGAATGGTCCTACGGGTACAGTCAACCTCGTTTTCCACAAATCTTACACTCGCTTCGACTCTCTGGCCCGAGGCCAGGATGTCGATATAGGACCAAGGACCTAGGAATTTGTGATCGAGCTTGGGGAATCAAAGAGAGATCCTTACCTGGCCAATCTCAAAGTGGGGGTTGTGGTACCTGCTGCAGGATCTGGCCAGCGTATGGAAGGAAAACCTAAGCCATTCCTGCAATTAGATGGACAGCCTGTTCTAAGACATGTCCTGAATCTTTTTTTAAGCTATTCTTGGGTTAAAGATGTGGTTGTAGCTCTGCCCGAAAAACAATTCCAAGAGCAACCCTTCTGGTTGAAGCAGGACCCCAAGGTTCAGGGGGTACTCGGTGGGGCCACTAGAAGAGATTCAGTATGGAATGCTATTCAGGTTCTATCCGAGGATTTGGATCTGGTCATCGTGCATGATGGGGCCCGCCCTTTGACTTCCCAAAAGACTATTCTAGACTGCGTCAAGAATGCTTCTGAGGGTCCTGGAGCAGTGGCAGGCATTCGGGTTGTCGATACTCTAAAGACCACTGATAAAGCTAACCAAGTGCTAGAAACTTTGGATAGAAAGGGCGTTTGGAGAGCTCAAACACCTCAGGTTTTTACATATGATTTACTCTTCGATGCGTACCATAAAGCTATTCAAAACGATTGGATCGCCAGTGATGATTCCATCATAGTTAAAAAGGCTGGAGGCCAAGTGCGTATGGTGGAGTCCTCTGGTTCGAATTTCAAGATCACCGTCCCAACTGATCTCGATTTGGCTGAGGCTATCTTGACCCGTTATCGATTTTGAATAGGGTAAAGTTTCTCAAAACCAGGAACATTTTGGCACCGGATTTTCCGTTAGCTGAAGTCATTGGACACATTGATAGTGGTGGAGTGATAATCCATCCGACTGAGACCGTATACGGATTTGGGGGTATTCCTCATGGAGGTGTGACCGATAAGATAGCTTCATTGAAAGACCGCACTATTAAAAAACCTATGTTACTTTTGGTCCCGGACAAGAAATCTACAGAGGGATTGGAGTGGACCCCAGAAGCTCTAATTTTGGCAGATGCTTTTTGGCCAGGACCGTTAACTATAGTTTTGTCCGATAAGGATGTTGGATACCCCGAATCTGTTAGGAACGCGACAGGTGGAGTTGGTGTGAGGGTGAGTTCCCATCCTGTTGTGAGCACCCTTATAAAAGAATTAGGAGTTCCTATGGTGTCTACTAGTGCTAACATATCGGGGGGACAGCCACTTTCAGACGTTACTAGCATCGCAGAAAGCGAACATCTTTCTTCAGCAGAAGATTTGTTAGTACTTGATACTGGTCCACTTCCTCATTCGTTGCCGTCTACATTGATAGATTGTTCAAAAAGGTCACTAAGAATCCTTAGGGAAGGTGCTATTCCGTTCCGAGAAATAGAGAGATTGATTCCGGGAGGGAGGTTAAATGTCTAAGCTGGAAGGTTCGATGCCAGTAAAGATACTTTTTGTCTGTATGGGAAATACTTGCAGAAGTCCAATGGCTCAGGTAATAGCACAGGATTTACTTGCGTCTCAGGGATTGTCAGATGTCACTACACGCTCGGCTGGAATCGCTGCTCATCCAGGGAGTAGGGCCAGCGGAAATGCAGTGGTTGTAGTGTCCAGATCTGGACTCGATTTAAGTGAACATAGAAGCGAGCTACTGGATGAAGAGATCGTCGCATGGGCAGAAGTAGTCATAGTCATGGCGGTGCACCACATGGACCAAGTTATACGCTTGGGTGGAAAAGATAAGGTGATCACCCTGTCTAAAGATGTGCCAGATCCCTTTGGGTGTGATGAACGAGTATACTCGGAGGTTTTCAATGTACTTAGTAGCCTTATTCAAGATACTTTGGAACGTGTAATTTTAGATACTGTTGTCTGAGAGAGCTAAGATATAAATGGATTCAAAAATGTTAGCAAATGATTGTTTCCTACTCTTAGGAAATCCAGTTAAGCATTCTTTATCCCCGCTGATCCAGAACGCGGCATTCAAGAGTGAGCGAGTTCCACGAATCTACGATAAGTTCTGCTGTGAAGAATCTGATTTGGAAAAAATCATGCGGGGGTTAGCTGAATTTGGGCTGGGTGGCAATGTGACTGTACCTTACAAGGAAACAGTTGTGAACATAATAGATCAAGCCTCCGAAGCTGTTTTAAGAACGGGGGCCTGTAATACTTTCTGGACTAAAGATGGTCAGATCTTGGGAGATAATACTGATGTTGAAGGTTTCAAGAGAGCTTGCGGATCTTTTTTAGGTGGTTCTCCTAAGGGATTAAAAGTGCTGGTGTTGGGGGCTGGGGGAGTGGTCAGGGCCGTGCTGATGAGTCTATTGGATGATGAAGTAGGTGAAATTATCCTCTTAAATAGGACATGGGATCGAGCTAAGATCATCGCCGATCATTTCGGGAATACCAAGATCAAAGTTGTCAAAAGTAGTCAGGAATTGAAGGGTTGTGAATTCGATTTGATAATTAATGGGACCAGTCTAGGTTTAAGCCCAAATGATAAAGTCCCTTTTGACCTAGGTCTTGTGTCCAGAGTGAGTGGTGTCATGGATTTGGTTTACGGTAAGGAACTAACAAGATTTGTGAAATCTGCCAAGGAGAGGGGTTTCCCAGGAGTAGGCGGGACCGAGATGCTCTTGCAACAAGCTGCGGTATCTTTCGAGCGTTGGTTGGATAAACCTGCACCGCTTGACACCATGAGGCGAACTTTGGAAGATGTACTCTTTGAATGGTGAATTCATTTTTTTCAGTACTCAAAAGGTGGTCAGTGTTTTTGTTGCCACGCTTTGGTCAGTTGACTCTGTTTTGTTGGTTAGCGATTCAAATATTAGGAGGTCAGTAGATGTCGATCCGAGTTGCCATTAACGGTTTTGGACGAATAGGCAGGAATGTAGCTAGGGTAGTCAATAAATCTGAGGTTCATGATCTTGAAATCGTGGCTGTTAACGATCTTACAGATAAGGATATGCTGGCCCATCTGTTCAAATATGATTCAGTTCATGGAATCTATGATGGTGAAGTTTCTACGAACGATGAAGGATTGATCATAGACGGTAAATCCTTGAAAGTTTTTTCGGAACGTGACCCGGAACTACTGCCCTGGAAACAACTAGGAGTCGATTTAGTAGTGGAATCGACTGGTTTGTTCAGAGAGCGTCAACAAGCCGCTAAACATTTAGAGGCCGGAGCTAAGAAAGTGATAATTAGTGCTCCAGGTAAAAATGAGGACAAGACAATCGTTCTCGGAGTCAATGAAGGAGAATATGACAGTGAGCGTCACGATGTGATTTCCAATGCAAGTTGTACTACAAATTGCCTAGCCCCTGTGATAAAAGTTCTCAGCGAATCTTTCGGTTTTGTACATGGGCTAATGACTACGGTGCATGCATATACTAACGATCAGGTACTTTTGGATATTCCCCAGAAAGATAAGCGTCGTGCACGGGCAGCTGCACTTTCTATGATCCCGACTACTACTGGGGCGGCTAAAGCCACCTCGCTAGTGATCCCTGAGGTAGAAGGGAAATTGGATGGTATGGCGATTCGGGTACCAACGGCGGATGTGTCAGTTGTCGATTTGGTTGCTCAGGTAGAGAATGAGATTACTGCAGAGGCGGTTAACGGTGCTTTGAGAGAAGCTTCGCAGACGAGCTTGGATGGAATTTTGGAAGTGTGTGATCAACCTTTGGTTTCTATAGATTTTCTTGGAAACACCCACAGTTCTATAGTAGATGCTCTGAGTACCAGCGTTATGAATGATCACATGGTTAAGGTTCTTTCATGGTATGACAATGAGTGGGGGTATTCTTGCAGGGTTGCAGATTTAGCGGTTTATGTGGGCCAGCGTTTGTAGAAACTATATGTTGATCAATTTTTCTCAAGAACTATACTGTTTAGCCGTCAGTGGGGAAGAGATGTTAATAGGAACAGAAGTTTACTCACTCTGATGATCAAGAAGCTCTTAAGGGATATTTCACCGCAGACTTTAACCGGACGGACTGTGCTGGTTCGAGTCGACTATAATGTTCCCCTAGACAGCCTTTGCCAAGTAACTGATCTCAGCCGGGTTGAACGAACTCTTCCGACGCTGAAATACCTTGTATCTGCGGGTGCAAGGATCGTTTTGATCTCACATTTAGGTCGTCCAGGAGGAAAGCGAAACCCAAAGTTATCTCTTAATCCGATAGTAGAACATTTGGATAGATTACTCGGCCAGAAAATTCATTTTTGTCCTGAAACCGTTGGTCCGAAAGCGAGGAAAGCTGTTGCAGATTTAAGGAATGGTGGGATTGTCATCCTTGAAAATACAAGATTCCATCCTGAAGAAACCGAGGGAGATGTAGTTTGGGCAAATGAAATCCGTCACGATGCTGGGATTTTTGTTAACGATGCTTTTGGCATGGCCCATCGTTCCCACGCTTCCACAACGGGTGTTTCCGCAGCGATTAGGAGGTGTGGAGGTTTGTCGGTCGCAGGATTCCTTATGGAGAGAGAAATTGCGGTTTTAAGTAAAGTATTGTCAGAACCGGTTCGTCCCTTTGTCGGTGTCCTCGGAGGGGCAAAGATTTCCGGGAAGATCGACTTGATAGAGGCATTGCTACAGCGAGTGGACAGCTTGCTGATTGGCGGTGCCATGGCCAATACCTTTTTTGTTGCAATGGGACACAATGTCGGAAGGTCGTTGGTCGAAGAAAATTTTGTTGAGTTTGCGAAGGATCTCTTGAAAGAATTTGGAGAGAAGTTATTGCTTCCCGTAGATGTGATGACGGCTGAGGTTATTGTTAGTGGGATCAGCCCAGAACTTAAGGAGATTGAAGAGATAACCCAGTTGGACCGAGTAGTGGATATTGGCCACCGTACTATCCAGATGTTTTCGGACGTTATAATGAGATCGGGAACTCTGATCTGGAACGGACCAATGGGGGTGTTTGAAGTGCCTTCTTTTGCTACAGGTACGTTTCGGCTGGCTGAAGTGGCAGCACATGCGGCGAAAGAAGGATCATGTGTAATTTTGG
>DUCW01000154.1 GCA_012959595.1 Gemmatimonadota bacterium | reverse complement strand
GGAGCTATACGTTACCCTCCTGGAATTGATACGGTGACCCTGGAAGTGGGAGATCAGGACTACAGTCAGACTCTGACGGTTTTGAAAGATCCCAACTCTGAAGGATCACTGGATGACATTATGGCTCAATTTACTTTGGCTCAAAAAATCAGGGTTGATCAGGAGCTTGCAGCTGCATCTGTGAGTCGAATTGAATGGGTCCGGAGACAGCTCTATGATGCTATAGACATCCTAGAAGACCGAGGCGATTCGGAAGATCTTGTTGAAACGGCTGGAACGATCGATGCCGCTTTGGTAGTTATTGAAGACGAGTTGATTCAATTGCAGGTAACTGGGACGGGACAGGACCAGGTACGCTATCCTGGAAAAGCCCTGGAAAGGCTTAATTATTTGATGGGTGGAGTGACTACTGCGGATTTTAGGCCGACAGACCAGCATGTGGAAGTACAAGCTATTCTGAGAGCCACAGCTAATGAGGTAAAAGAGGACCTAGATTCACTCCTGGAGAGAGAGCTTTCAGAATTCAATGATGTTCTGACTGAGCGTGGCGTCAGCTTGCTTATTGGACCGGGACAATGATAGGAGATTTTCTAAATTGAGTGTTAGAAAGAACAAAGTAAGCAGCCTGGTACAGTACTCTGTTATTGTGCTATGTGTGCTGATGACTCCAGTGGAAGTGTTGTTTGGTCAGGCCTCCGAATGAGAAATTGGTTGCCCCAGAACCTGTGGACTATCAGATGGTTGCTAGAATACGGGAAGAAGGTTTTCAGCGCTCTCAGATAATAGAAACATTATCTTATATGACAGATGTTTTGGGTGCACGATTGACGAACTCCAGGGCTATGAAGAGAGCCCAATCTTGGTTAGTTGGAGAACTTCAATCGATGGGTTTGGCCAACACTCAATCAATCCCCTTTATGGAATACGGTGTGAGTTGGGACAATGTTGAATTCTCGCTTGATATGCTTACTCCCGATTATCAACCGATGGTGGGCTTTCCGTTAGCACACACTCCAGGAACTGGTGGAAGTGTTGAACTACCTGTCGTAATAGCAGATGTTAAGAATAAATCGGATTTGGCTAATTTTCAGGGAAAACTCAAGGGGACTGCAGTGCTATCGAGTCCGCCGCCTACCATAGATCTAGAGCGATTTTCAAGTGGAACACCTCGGAGAACGACTGACGAGCTTAAGGCTATGGATGAAGAAGTGCTCCAACAGCCAGTGGATCTAGAGGGTCACTTTAGAACCCTGTATCCCGAGGTGAATGAAGAATCTGGCCAACTTAGTCCAGTAGAACGACTCAAGTTTTTCGAAAAAGAAGGCGTGGCGCTTATAATGGAATCGAATAGCGGTTGGCCTGGTGCAGTGAGGGGATTTGCACGCCCAGGTGCAAAGATCGACAGATGGTCTCAAGAAGCCACTCTCAACAGTGTTCCCATCGTTGCAGTAACTCCCGAACATTATAACCGCATGTATCGAATTCTCTTAAAGGGAATTCCAGTACACATTGAAACTGAAATTGAAAATCGACATGGCGAAGCTGTAGAGTCCGCTCACAATATCGTTGCTGAGATACCGGGTGTGGAGCATCCCGAACAAATAGTAATGCTGGGAGCTCACTTGGACACCTGGCACGCTAGCCCCAACGCTAGTGACAACACTTCTGGTGTTGTTGTAATGTTGGAAGCGATGAGGATACTCAAGGAACTAAATGTTCGGCCTAAGAGGACGATACGGGTTGTTTTCTGGGGGGGAGAAGAACAAGGTTTGTATGGCTCGAGGGCATATGTCCAAAAACATTATATAGATGGAAACGATCTGTATCCGGAGCCAGATAACCGTTCGGAGTATGACGATTTTTCAGTCTACTTCAATCAGGATTATGGACCAGGGGAGTACAGAGGGATTTATCTACAAGGCAATGAGCACGTGAGGGAAATATTTCGTGCTTGGATGAAGCCGTTAGAGGACGTAGGAATGAAGACCATTTCCATTCAGGGCGTGGGCAGTACTGACCATATTCCTTTCGATGAGATAGGACTTCCAGCTTTTCAGTTCCTGCAGGCGAGAACTGGAGGTACGGGGGGACACACCAACCTTGATTTTTTTGATACGATCCCTATTCAAGACCTCATGAAAAATGCCGTTATTATGGCCACTTTCGTATATCATTCAGCTATGCGGGACGAAATTTTACCCCGCAAAAAACTTGGGAACCATTGATATAGGATAGATCGATGTGTCACTCCTAGAGAGAAAGTTGAACCGATGAGGATGAAAGCCCAGTACCACTGGTTGCTTTTGACTATCTTCAGTATTTCTTGTCAAGATTCGACTACAATACTTGCTCCTGAAGGAAATAAGCTATCAAAATTTGACTCGCTTATGGTTTCTTTTATGTCTGAAAATGATATAGATGCAGGAGCTCTGAGCATCATGAAGAATAGTCGGGTGGTCTACGAGAAAGCCTTTGGTTGGAAGGACAGTGAACACACTCAGATATTGCCACAAAATGCGATGATGCGCATGGCGAGTGTGAGTAAACCAATTACTGCAGCAGCTATCAGGAGTCTCATAGCTGAAGGAAAACTAGAATTGACGGCTCCAGTTTTTGACCTAGATGAAAGCGATACCGGAGTTCTGGAAATAGATCCTTTCCCGGTCTTGGGAGATACTCTTTTTAGGAAGATCACAGTAGAGCATCTCCTTCTACATGGCGGCGGATGGGATCGAGAGGTAGATAAAGACTGGGTTTTCCAGGAATCGGACATAGCGTCAGCGTTGGGTGTACCCAGTCCTCCCACCCAGCATCGAGGAATGCTTCTAGAAAGTTGCTAACTGCTGTTCGCAATTGCTCTTTTG
>DUCW01000153.1 GCA_012959595.1 Gemmatimonadota bacterium | reverse complement strand
GTTTTAGAGGAGTTGACACATGTTTCGACAGGGGGAGGGGCTACGTTGGAACTTCTCTCGGGGAAAACTCTCCCAGGGTTTGAAGCTTTGTCGAATGAACAAGAACGAAAATAGAATCGGAGAAATAGGAAGTAATTAAAGTGAATACAAAGACGATCGCAGCTAACTGGAAAATGCACCATGGCCCTGATGAAGCTAGAGATTTTTTGGAGAAATTACTACCTAATCTATCTACAAGAAAAAAACCCCGGATCCTTTTGTTTCCTCCAGCTATTTCCCTTCAGACCGTATCCGCAGGTATTGAAGAGTGTGCTGAGATTGAATTAGGAATCCAAAATATCCACTGGGAAGTGGAAGGTGCTTTCACTGGAGAACATTCGGCAGCAATGGCAGTGTCTGTAGGTGTGAGATTTGTACTTATCGGTCACTCAGAGAGGAGACATCTCTTCAGGGAATCTGATAGTGAGGTGAAGGATAAAGTCTCTACTGCCATTGCTGCTGGGCTGAATCCAGTAGTTTGTGTCGGTGAAACAAGAGAAGAAAGAGTGCAGGGGAGCACAGAGTCAGTCATAAAGCGACAGTTAGACTCGGTTCTGGCTGAAATTTCTGTACAGGCACCAAAAGATATGCTACTTGCCTATGAACCGGTTTGGGCGATCGGCACTGGTATGCTCCCCGAAGCACATGAAATAGAAGAGGCCCATTCTCTTATTCGTAATCGGATGAGAGAGAAAATCGGGCAGGAGGCTTCCTTGTCGACACAGATACTCTACGGGGGTAGTGTCAATGCAAACAATTCAGAAGATTTGCTCAAATTGAAGAATGTTGACGGCCTTCTTATAGGAGGTGCGAGTCTCGATCCGCTAAGTTTCTCAAAAATTATCGAGTCGGCGGTATCGGTATAGAGTATACTAGGTTGACACCGATAGAGCCCCTTGCGACGTTTAGGAACAATTAACCAGACCACACTAATAAAAGATATTTATGTATAGTTTTTTTCTGACGCTCCTGTTGCTTGATGGAATTCTTTTGTCTGTTGTTGTGTTGTTGCAGTCTGGTAAAGGAGGGGGATTAGCAGCTATGGGCGGTGGTTCAACGGCCACCGACGGTATACTGGCCGGTCGCCAAGCCACTACTGTGCTAACTAGGATAACTTGGACAACTGGCACTGCTTTCATGACACTCGCCCTTATTCTGTCTATTATGTCCTCCAGAAATCAACAGCCAGATTCAATATTGCTCCAGGAGTTGACTCCTGTAGCTCCTGCAGGACAGCCTATCCTTCCAACACTTGAGGAAGATGACTCCAGAAGTGAAGAAGCCGATCCAGAACAAGAGGAGCCTGATACTCAGGAGAGAAACTGATCTTGATCAAGATTTTGAGAAATCTGCTTTTTAGGGTGGAATTTCTGAACAGAGTTTTGGGAGAGTTCTCAGGAGTGGAGTTGGTATAAAATGACCTTCGATCTGAACTAGGTGAGAACGCCTGATCTCAGGATATCCATAGATATGGAGAAATGGCCGTGAGTCGATTCGAAGTGCCCATGCCTCAGATGGGTGAATCCATAGCTGAGGGAACTGTTTCCAAGTGGCTAAGAGCAATTGGTCATCGGATAGAGAAAGACGAACCAATTTTGGAAATATCAACAGATAAAGTGGATGCAGAGGTCCCTTCCCCTGTTGCTGGAATTCTAGTGGAAATTTGTGTTGAAGAAGGCCGAACCGTAGAGGTCGGGACGGTCCTTGCCTACGTTGAAGGGGATAGGGAAGAAGGTATATCATCTGTCGAAGAATCAGTTCATTCCCAGTCCCTTAAGAGCTCGTTCGTTGATTCAACTGTTAGAAAATCTGTGATAGATCACAATCAAAAATCTGTAATAGGGGAGCGTAGCGGGGGTGGAACAGAAGTTGAAAGATTGAGAGATAGGTCTAGCCCAGTGGTTCGGAAAATAGCAAATGAGCATGGAGTTTCTATTAGCAATGTTCCGGGAACAGGACATTTAGGGCGGGTTACTAAAACCGATATTCTTAGATTTATCAAGGATGCTAAGATTCATTCAAGCCATCGATCTTCTGAGAGCACCACCTCACCACAACCTGACTTTGGTTCAGTTTCAGAAGTGGAGTCTGGTCCTCACAGCGAGATCGATATTTGGGACTTTTTTTACAATGAAGTAGAACACCCAATTTTTCCGGTCAGACCGGGTGACGATGTACTCCCTATGGACAGGCTACGCCAACTCACAGCGGATCATATGGTTATAGCCAAACGTGTGGTACCACACGTTCATTCGGTCATTGGAGTGGATTTTTCGTCTGTCGATAGACAACGGGTGAAGATCTCTCAGAGGGAGGGTTTTCGAGGCCGTGGGGTTAGTTATACGGCGTTTGTAACTTGGGCTTGCTCTCGTCTTTTAGTGAAATATAGAAACATCAATGCTGTTTTATCTGGAGGGGATATCATTCATCGGGCTAGTGTGAATATTGGGATAGCCGTTGATCTAGACCCTGGACTTATTGTTCCGGTAATCAGGGATGCAGACGAGTTCAGCCTAATAGAAACTTCCTCGAAGATTAATGATCTGGCAGTCAGGGCGCGATCGAAAGAGCTGTCACCAGAAGAGATCCAAGGGTCTACTTTTTCGATCACTAATCCAGGTGTTCTAGGCACTTTGGTAGGGATGCCTATAATCCCGAAAGGGACGTCTGCTATTCTCGTCCTAGGTGCTGTTGAGAAGCGACCTGTTGTGATCGAAAATTTAGAAAAAGGTGTAGATGAGATCGTAGTTCGGAAAACTTCTCTTTTTTCTTTGGGTTTTGATCACAGAATTGTGGATGGGGCTGATGCTGCACGATTTCTCTTGGAACTTAAAGAGCTACTGGAAGCTTTTCCAGAGAATGCATGATACAAAATGCGTGGGTCTGATAGCTCAATGCATCTAGGTGCTCTTGAAATCAGGGATTTGGGGTTGATTAGTTATGAGGAGAGCCTTCAAATTCAGAAGGAGTTGGTAATATCAAGACGGTCAGGAGAAGTGCCGGACCAACTCTTATTGCAGGAACACCCTCACGTCATCACTATAGGAAAATCTTCTTCTGAAGAACATATTTTAATAACGCAAAAACAGATCGTTGATCTTGGGATGGAAGTGTTTCGAGTGGGTCGTGGAGGAGATGTAACATACCACGGACCTGGTCAACTCGTTGGCTACCCAATCTTAGATCTCAAACCCGACCGCAAAGATCTCCATCGTTATCTTCGGGATCTGGAAGAAGTACTCATAAATTCTCTCTTGGAACTTTCTGTCCAGGCAAGGAGAAGAGAAAACTTAACAGGTGTTTGGGTGAAGGATAGAAAGATTGCAGCGATAGGAGTTCGAGTGTCTAGTCAATGGATTACTTCACACGGGTTTTCATTGAATGTTTGCAATGATCTTTCATATTTCGATGCGATCGTACCTTGTGGAATAAAGGATGTGGAAGTCACTTCGATTTCCAATGAATTAGGAGAGAGAATTCAGACGGAAATGGTCTCAACAATTGTTGTAGAAGAATTTGAAAAAATTTTTGACCTAAAGGATGTTAAACACTAACCTGTCAAAACTTTACAAGAACATCCCTGGTATTTGAGTCTATTTATTTGTCCAGGCGGAGTAGTTACTCTGAACCAGAGCGTCGGAATTCGTACCCATCTTAGCTGCTGTCGTTGCCAAATGGTCAACGTACTCATTCTGTGGATGGCCAGCATGTCCGCGAACCCATTCCCATGCTATTTGGTGAATTGAAGCTATTCGGTCTAGCTCTTGCCATAGTGCGAGATTTTCGATGTTTCCAGATTTTCTTTTCCATCCCTTCGCTTTCCAGGATGTGATCCATTCAGTCATTCCTTTTATGAGATATTGGCTGTCAGAAATGAAACGAACCTTACACGGAATTTTTCCAATGAATTCTAGACCAACTATTGCACTTTTTAATGCCATTCTATTGTTAGTAGTGTCGGCTTCGGATATCCAATAGTCTTTTCTTATCCAACGATCTTCGGACCAGTATTCTAGCATGCCAGCTGCACCACCAGGGCGTTTTACGTTTTGGAATTGATTACCGAGGCAAGACTCATCGGCAAAAATGGTGATTTCTTCGTTTAGTTTCATGTAGTTGGGTTGCAGGAATATAAATTTCAAGCACTTTTCATGATCAGAAGTTAGGACGACTGGATCCTTAAAGGAACAGATAGGTGCAATTACTTGACGTTAGTCCAAGTACTTCTAAATTGTCGCCACAGTATTCTGGGTCGATTGAAAACTAGGAGAGACTGGCCAGATGGTTGTTAACAGTGAAAAGAATCGGGCCTATCTGCTGTTGGAGGATGGGAAACGTTTTGATGGAATGGGTTTTGGATCTGCAGCAATTTCGTTGGGGGAGGTAGTCTTCAATACTTCCATGACGGGGTACCAAGAAATTCTTACTGACCCTTCCTACTCAGGACAGCACGTTGTGATGACCTATCCGATGATTGGCAATTATGGAGTGAATACGATTGACGTGGAATCGGATGGTCCTAAGGTGGCGGGTTTTGTAGTTCGTGAACTGGCCGAGGTATATTCTTCCTGGAGAGCGACATCTTCGGTAGAGGAATATTTAGAAAGCAACGCTATCGTGGGAATTTGTGAAATCGATACTAGAGCACTGACTCGACATATTCGTTCGGAAGGGGCAATGCGGGGAGCCATAGCATCAACGGATGTAAGCGAGTCGGATTTGCTTCACATGGTGTTGGAACATCCCGTAATGCAAGGATTAGATCTCAGTATGGAAGTCTCCACGTCAAAACCTTACCAGATAGAGGCTAGTGGAGCAGAGCAATTTCACGTAGTGGCCTATGATTGTGGAGTCAAAGCCAATTCACCTAAACTTTTATCGGAGCGGGGATGTCGTGTCACTGTTCTTCCAGCAGATACACCCTTGAATCAAGTGTTAGCATTAGATCCAGATGGGTTATTCATCTCGAATGGACCGGGTGATCCTGCCGCCGTGAAAAGAGCAGAAGAGGTGATATTAGGAGTTATTGATAGGAACATTCCTATCTTTGGTATTTGTCTCGGACATCAGTTGATTGCACGAGCTTTTGGTGCTGAAACATATAAACTACCATTTGGTCATCATGGAGCTAACCATCCGGTGCGCAATATTGATTGTAATACAGTAGAGATTACTTCTCAGAATCATGGATTTTCTGTTCGTTTAAATGGCGAGAAAGAAATATTGGGAGCTCCAGATCTAAAATTGACGCATGTAAACCTTTATGACGGTACTGCTGAAGGGTTGATGCATCGCAATCACCCTGTATTTTCAGTGCAGTACCATCCTGAAGCTGCTCCAGGACCGCACGATAGCAAATATCTTTTTGGTCAATTCGTGGAGTTAATGGAAAGAAGAAATAATTAGAGTTACGAACCTCTTTGTGAGCTAAGACGGCTGACAGTTGATCGCACACTTTTATCGAATTTTCCTCTGTTTTAGCTTCCTCTCCTGTTGTACATAATTATCTGGATAGGTGTTCAATATATTGAACTGTTGCTGTTGTAGACCTATTAATCAGTGAATAAAGAAGAGATGCTTTGCAGTAGCCTTTGACTTTTAACGTTGAAGTACTTTAAAGTTCAAAGGAGTCTAGCTGAGTACTAGAAGAAAATGGGCCATATATAAATTACTGGAGGAACTATGACTAAAGCTGATCTGGTAGAGGAGGTAATGGAGGTTATCGGTCCAGGGGTCACAAAAAAAGATTGTGCTTTAATACTAGAAGGATTCTTGAGTGCTGCAAAACGCGGGTTAGAGAAGGGCGAAGCCATTGAGATCAGAGGGTTTGGTACATTAGCGGTAAGAAAACGTAAGGGTCGAATGGCCCGGAACCCAAGGACGGGGGAAGCCGTTGAGGTGCCAGCCAGGTCGGTACCAGTATTCAAACCTTCTAAACATCTCAGATCTCAGATAGAGAGAAAAGTACGCTGAAGTCGTAAATAGGAAAAAGGAATCAGAGGGTTAAGATTGATCAGTTTCTGGTCAATGTTCTCGCCAAACCTCATGCTCAATATGGTGGCGATGGATGTGGGGGCGTTTTGCAGCGTCTACTTAGATAATGGCAAAAGGCGAAGTGAAACCTCAAGAACAAACTTCCGATGAAGTTTTAGTGAGAATGGCTTGCTCTGGTCAACTAGGTGCTATGGATATTTTGATCGACCGATATTACTCCGTTTGTTTCGGGACCTGTGTGGCGATTCTGAAAGATCAGGACCAAGCTTCAGATGCTTGCCAGAACTGTTTTGTAAAGATCTTTAAAAGTATCAGTAAATTTAGAGGAGATGGCACTTTTCGTTCGTGGGTTTTGACAATTGCAAGGAATGAATCTCTGGCTTTACTGCGCCAAAGAAAAATGAGGAGAGAGACTACCTATGACAAAGGGGATTTGCATTTAGAAAGTACAGAAAATGTATCGGATAAAATCTTCTTAAAAATGGAAGCTTCTCGAGTGAAAAAAGCATTCGAAATTCTTCCTAGGAAACAACGTCTGGCGGTCAAATGGAGAATTGATGATGGTCTCAGTTATAAGGAGATTGGTCGAATTATTGGATCATCCGAAGGATCAGCTAGGGTGAATTATCACCATGGGATTCGTAAACTTAGGGAGTGGTTAGAACAATGATTATGTGGGAATGTATTGAAGCGAAAAGATATCTTTCAAGTCTAGTTAGGGACGAACTTCCTGAGGACGTCAAAACTGAAGTAGATCTACATGTCTCGGATTGTGTTGATTGTTCGAATGAACTAGAGCTGATAAAGAATTTATTTGCTTTGAGAGTTGTGGCCCCCGCAGAACTTTCATCCGAAATCAAGCGAACACTCAGGACAGAGATTCTTGAAGTGGAGACATTGACTTGGAAGAGGTTTCTGCCCGCCGCTGCTGTGGCGGCTTTCTTAGTGTCTGCCTCGCTCATAGATAGAGTGCTTCTTCTGCCTGAAGTGAGTCTTTTAGAACAAGATTTTTTCGTGAATGTTTGGCCAAGTGAAGATTATGATTTGGCTGGCTCCTTAGTATTAGATAATTTTTCTGAGGAGAGTTTAAATTTGTTGTTTGAGGAAATTAGATGATGAGTAAAAATTCACTGTTACTAGCTTTGGTATCCGTCACTGTTTTCTCGGTGAGCCACTTAGAAGCTCTACAACGTCCGCCTACTGACAGAAGAATGCGCTTCCCGCAGCAACGTGAACGAATGGAACGTGAAATCGAGGCTCGATTTGACCAAATGCTTATTAATGCTCTCGGTCTAAATGCTGAAAAAGCAGCAGAGATTAGATCTGTATGGCAAGGAAGTAGGGACGACAGAGGTGCCTTGGCGAAAAAAGAACAACAGGTACGGCAGTTTGTGATGAACTGCGTTCGATCTAGTAGGGGAGAGGGATGGGAAAGAGTGGGGATGCAGTGGGTGGATTCGGAGACATGCGAGAAGGATTCTGCTGCAGTAATTCAAGAAATGATTGATATGAGAGAGGAAGAATCACTTCTGTTCACAAGAGAGATGGAAGCTGTCATGGAAATTATTGATCATAGGCAATTACTAATTCTGATTGGGATGAGAGAACAGTTTAAATCTCATGCAGATCGGATACGCTCTGGAGAGTCAAGGCGAAGACCGGGCGGTGGCAAATCCAATGAAAAAGGACTTGATGGCTCTAGCTAGCAGACTGCGGTAAATCTAAACGTTGACGAGTTGACTGCAATTAATCTAATCTATGGTGTTCTTCACATCGTCCATCTGAACAGGTGTTGATCAATTGGAAGTTCATGTGCTGTTTTTTGCTTCTTACAGAGAAGGTGTTGGGTCGGGTCGAATGGATGTAAGATTACCTATTGGGGCCAAAGTATCTGATCTTATCTCTGAACTTCATAGCAAGGGAGAAAAATTCACTTGTTTGCCTGATTCTGTGGTTGTTGCAGTGAATCATGTCTATAGCGAACCAGTGACAACATTGAATGATGGAGACGAGGTGGCTTTCATACCACCTGTAGCAGGGGGATAGGATGAGCTTCGTGGCGATTGTTCGACAGCCGATAAATCCGAGCGATATTCTACAGCATGTTGGCAGTGAGGAGGACGGTGCCAATATATTATTTGTCGGAGTTGTCAGAAACCATAATGACGGATTCCCAGTAAAAGGTGTACGATACGAGGCATATGAAAAGATGGCCAAGAGTGTTTTGGAAGAGATAGTGATGGAAGCTCGAAGCCAGTTTGGCACTGATAGAATAGCAACAACCTACCGGATAGGGAATTTAGTTATAGGTGATGTTAGTGTAGCGGTAGCTGTATCTAGCCACCACCGGGAGCAGAGCTTTCTAGCTTCCAGATTTATTATGGAAGAGATAAAGAAGAGGCTTCCAGTGTGGAAAAAAGAGTTTTATGTGGACGGACGTGAGGATTGGACTGAAGGGTTAACTCCCCCATCGGTTCTAGTTACTGAACCAAAGTGATGAAATGATCGATCAATTTGGCAGAAAAATTGAGTACCTGCGGATCTCCGTGACTGACAAATGTAATTTGCGTTGTGTTTACTGCATGCCCATGGAAGGACTGGATTGGTTAAAACGACAGAGCATATTGAGTTTCGAAGAAATCGCAGACATCGTTCGAGTAATGGCTCCAATGGGCTTGTGCAAAGTGCGTTTCACTGGAGGAGAACCTTTGGTGAGAAAGGATCTTTGGAAACTAGTCGAGATGGTAGCACAGGTCCCAGGAATTGAAGATATATCACTTTCCACTAACGCTATTCTACTTGCTGAACAAGGGCAGAGTCTTCGAGATGCCGGCATCGACAGGGTTAACATTTCTTTAGATTCCCTAAAAGCTGACCGAGTGGATGCTATTTCTAGAAGACCGGGTTCCTTTCACCGAATCATGCGTGGGATTGAGGTTGCCCAGGAATTGGATTTCCATCCCATAAAAATCAACGTGGTGGTGATTGGTGGTCAGAATGACGATGAGATAGAAGATTTTGCTCTTATGACAAAGGACAAGCCATGGAGTGTACGGTTCATAGAATTGATGCCCACCGGTTCTAATCTCGACCTGAGTGCAAAGAGTTTTGTGTCCTGCCAGGAAGTCCTTTCTAGGCTTCGGTCAATTTCGGAATTGCATCCAGTGACCGGACCGGTAGGAAATGGACCTGCAACTTATTTCAAATTTCCCGAGGCCAAGGGTACAGTGGGTGTGATCACACCGATGAGTCACAATTTCTGTGACAGATGTAACAGGATGAGATTGACAGCAGACGGACAACTCCGGCCTTGTCTTTTCGGCGACATTCAAACCAACCTTCGAGATGCTCTGCGCGAAACAAGAGATATCGTTCCACTCATTGAAGAGACATTGAGGATCAAACCAGAAAGGCATCATCTGATTCAAGGTAGTATGGAAGGATCTGGGGGCTTGGTTGCATTGTCTCAGACAGGTGGATGAATCAGTAAAATTTCGGTAGTTTATTCCTGGCAGTTTACCATCTGATTGGCAATTCTAAACACTTTATTTTCAGGGTCTCATGAGTACAAAAAAAATCACAGTAGTTGGTGCTGGCAATGTGGGTTCTACATGTGCCCAAAGGTTAGCTGAGAAAGAACTAGCACGTGAAATTATCCTTATCGATGTGGTAGAAGGAATCCCACAAGGCAAGAGCCTGGATCAATGGGAGAGTGCACCGGTAGAAGGTTTCGATTCTAGAGTAATTGGCTGTAATGATTACGACCCCGCTGCAGGGTCCGATATTTTTATCGTGACTGCTGGTATTGCTCGAAAGCCGGGGATGAGTAGAGACGATCTCTTGAAAACCAATGCGAACATAGTGAAGTCTGTTTCTAAGGAAATTGCCAGAGTGGCTCCAGATTCAATTGTAATAGTTGTGTCTAATCCTTTGGATGTTATGGCATATGTAGCTTTGCAGGAAACAGGTTTTGAAAGAGAGAGAGTGATAGGCATGGCAGGGGTGTTGGACACTGCTCGTTTCCGATCCTTTATAGCTCTGGAGTTAGGAGTGAGTGTAGAAGATATTCAGGCTTTGGTTCTGGGGGGGCATGGGGATACAATGGTTCCCTTGGTTTCTTACACGACAGTGTCCGGAATTCCTTTGACCCAGTTTATTGGGCCTGAAAAATTGGAGAAACTCATAGAGCGTACAAGGAAGGGAGGAGCTGAAATAGTTGGTCATCTGAAGACGGGTAGTGCTTATTATGCACCCTCAGCTGCTGCAGTCCAGATGACCGAATCTATCGTTAAGGATAAACGGAGAATCCTTCCATGTGCCGCATATCTCCAGGGTGAATTCGGTTACAATGATATTTTTCTCGGAGTGCCTTGTGTATTGGGCGCGAAAGGGATTGACAGAATAATAGAAGTGGAGCTCACTGGACCTGAAAGAGAAGCTTTGGCCGACAGTGTAAGTGCTGTCAAAGACACAATGAGCAGCCTGGAATCTCTGTGATTGTATAAAATACAGAATGCTGTTTCTGTCATTTGTCATAAAACAAAATGATGTGAGTCAGCATCTAAGTAGTGGACAATCGCATTCGCCTATCCGTGTCAGTCACCTTTAGGAAAAAATTTGGGAAAAGGAAACCTCAAGGACATATGAAGAAACCTATCAGTAGCTATAGTATTTTTATTTTGTGGATGCTTTTGATTTCAGCCGAATTGATGATGGCTCAGGAACATTCCCTTGGCTTGAAAGAGGCAGTTAGAATAGCCCTCGAAAACAGTGAGGATATAAAGGATGCCCGTTTAGATTTAGAAATAGCTAGCGAGCAGGTATCGGAATCAAGAAGCACTCTCTTCCCCAAAATTGATGCTTCTGCGGCGTATAGTAGGAATTTAGCCATTGCTTCTAGTTTCCTTCCTGCTGTCATTTTTGATCCTTCTGCCGACCCATCGGAGCTAATTCCTGTTCAATTTGGATCTGACAACATTTGGCAAAGCAACATCAACGTTGAACAAAATTTATTTAGTCCAACAATGATGGGTGCTATGTCGGCTGCTTCTCGATTTTTAGATATTCAACGTGAAAATGTGCGCGGAAGAGCACAATCAGTAGTGACACGTGTCAGACTGATTTACTATGGTCTATTGTTATCCCAGGAGCAGGTGCGACTAGTCGAAAATTCCATAGCAAGATTGGACAAATCTTTGAAAGAGACAAGTGCACTTAGAGAAGTAGGTTTGGCGACGGATTACGATGTGTTGAGGCTGGAGGTCGAATTGGCAAATTTGAACCCCAGTTTGTTGCAAGCGAAGAGCTCTGTAATGGAATTGAAAAGAGACTTGGGTATAGAACTTGTTATAGAGGAATCTGATGGGCTGATTGTATCGGGATCCCTGGCACAAATTACTATAGATGATGTAGAAAATAATTCTGCCGCGAATCGGGAGATCCTAGAATTTTCCTCCTGGAGTTTGGAAACGGGCACTGTAACGGAAAATTTCCTCGACACTGCACAAGAAGCAAGACCAGACTTGCGGACACTAGATCAGTCTGAAGATTTGAGAAGAGCTGAGTTGAGAATAGAGAGAGCACGTTATTTGCCGGAGGTAGTGCTCTTTGGATCTTACGGGGTTACGGCTCAGCAAAATGGTAGTCCAGATTTTTTCGCTGACCCTAAGCTTAGAGCGTTTTCACAACAGGCTGGACTTAGGGTAACTTGGCCTTTGTTTGGTGGGTTCTCCAAGGATGCTCGGATTGATCAGAAACAGGCTGCCCTCAGTCAAGTTAGAGTTCAGCGGCGTCTCGCTAGAGCTAGAGCAGGTGCTGAAATCAAGACAATCTGGGATCAGCTTCAGGAAGCAAGATTGAGAGCTCACGGCCAACGGAAGGCGGTAGAACTGGCTGAACGTGGATTTGAAATAGTAAGTGCAGAGTATAGGGAAGGGGTGATGGGACAACTAGAGCTGACCGATGCCGAGGTAGCCCTTAGACAAAGTGAGTTCAACTATGCGGGAGCGGTATACGATTTTTTAGTGGCACAAGCTAACTTAGATTTGGCCGTGGGAAAGGTTCCCATGGTTGATTCGACTTCTCAGAGTGAATTACTAAAGTGATCGAGCGAACGATAGTTATTAATAGATTCTCAAGGGATTTTTACTTTAAAGTGGCGGCATTGCTCTGGATCACCATTTCCGGTTGTGGCGGTGGTGCAGAAGCAGAGCCTTCCATCGATGTCTTGGACCAGGGTGTTTTGATCCAAGGATCGCCTCGCCTATTCAACGTTGAGATTCTGAGGTTGGAATGGCAATCTTTCGCAGAAATAATCAATCTTACCGGTGTTGCTGTCGCTGATCAGGATGTCACAATCTCAGCTCAGGAATCAGGGGTGATTCGGAACATCAGTTCGGAAAAGGGAAGTTCTGTGCGGATGGGTCAAGAGTTGTTCAAGATAGACGACCAAATCTTGAGGAGTCAGGTGTCGGAAGCCAGAGCTGCAGCTAATCTGGCAGCGGAGACTTGGGTGAGACGCAAAAAGCTTTTTGAGGATGACGAAGTAGGATCAGAGTTAGCCTACTTGCAAGCGAGGTATGCCTCTGAGCAAGCTGATGCACGTTTGGACATCCTTCTGACTCGCCTTGGGAATACTGTCATACGTGCACCTATAGATGGTGTTCTAGAAGATAGAATGGTAGAGATAGGTACTATGGTGAATGTAGGGAGCGATGTGGGCCGTCTAGTTTCCCTTAATCCGATGAAAGTGGTGGTGGGTGTTCCTGAAAGGTATGCCCTGGATGTTTCACCGGGCACCAAAGCGACGGCTTTTTTTGACGTACTGGGGATGAACTCTGAAGGGACGATAAGCTACGTAGGTGCAACCGTAGAACCAAGTAGCCGAACCTTTAGGGTAGAACTGGAAATGGATAATCCCGATGCTATGATCAAGTCTGAGATGCTTGCCAATGTTAGTGTGGTTCGCAAAAATTTTATGGACGTCATTGTCATTCCTCAAGAAGCTTTGGTCAGGACTGAAAGTGGGTTTGTTGTATATCTAGTGGACGATGTAGGCAGCGATTCTCGTGCCATGTCTCGGGCTGTGGAGGTAGGGCCAAGTCAACAGAACAGAGTATTAATCGAAAGTGGTTTGAGTGCAGGCGATCAGCTCATAGTTATGGGCCAGACCCTGGTTGCAAATGGGGATATAGTCAATATCGTCGGGAATGAATAAGATGCGTCACATATGACCATTATTGACAGTTCTGGGGATGACACGGACCCCAAACAGTTGGGAGTTTTTCAAGCTGATAAATCTTCTGGAGAATATAAAGAATTCCCTCCAACCAGCTGGGCTATTGATCATGGGACAAGCATAGGCGTCCTACTTTTCTTCATAACTGTTTTAGGTTTTTTTTCCTACAGAGTGATACCGAGGGAATCTTTCCCAGAGGTCGAGATTCCCATTCTAGCTATCAACACGGTTTATCCCGGAGTGTCTCCGGCGGATATTGAGAGTCTGTTGACCCGTCCTCTTGAAGAAGAGTTGTCGACAATTTCGGATATAAAGGATTTGACGTCAACTTCAGTCGAGGGTTATTCCAGCATAGTTGCTGAGTTCGAGGCTTCTGTGAATTTAGATGAAGCACTCCAAAAAATTCGAGAAAAAGTGGACCTAGCTAAAGCCGAATTGCCTGCCGAAGCAGAAGATCCTTCCATAGTGGAGTTCAGCTTTTCCGAGATTCCGATCATGCAGGTTAATCTTGCGGGGCAATACGATTTAGTTCGTCTCAAGAAAATTGGTGAGGCCATTCAAGAAAGAATTGAACAGATACCCTCTGTTTTGAGGGTTGGGATTCGTGGTGGATTAGATAGAGAAGTTCAGGTAGATGTACAACGAGATCGGCTACAGTTTTACGGACTCTCTATAAACGATGTAATAGAGGCGATTCGTAACGAAAACGTGAATATACCAGGAGGCTCAATCGATGTAGGATCATTTACCTACTTAGTGAGAGTGGATGGCTCAATCGATGATCCGACCACAATCAATGATCTAGTGGTTGAAGCGGAATCCGGTCGTCCAGTTTATGTTCGCGATGTGGCACGGGTAGAGTTCGGATTTCAAGATAGGACAAGCTTTGCTCGTCTAGATGGTTCTCCAGTCGTCACATTAGATGTGATAAAACGTTCCGGCTATAGCATCATCGAGACATCGGACATGGTGAAGGCTGCGGTTCTCGATATGGAGACGGTTTTGCCTCCGACGACCGTTGTCAAGGTTACATCTGATCAGTCTAAGGCTGTTGCCGATATGGTGAGCAATTTGGAGAATAATATTATCTCCGGGCTCATACTTATAATTATCATCCTCTTGTTCTTTTTAGGCGTCGGCAACTCACTTTTTGTGGCGATTTCAATACCCTTATCCATGCTGCTTACTTTCATAGTATTAAATGCCTTAGAGATCACTCTCAACATGGTTGTCTTGTTTTCATTGATTTTGGCGTTAGGAATGCTAGTTGATAATGCGATTGTGGTTGTGGAAAATATATACCGTTACGTAGAAGAAGGCTGGGATAAGCGTGAGGCAGCCAAGAAAGCGACTGGAGAAGTAGCAGGGCCTGTGATAGCGGCGACGCTAACTACATTGGCTGTATTTGCTCCTCTCATGTTCTGGCCTGGAGAGGTCGGGAAATTCATGGGCTTCATGCCTATCACATTGATAATTGCTCTCTCGAGTTCTCTATTCGTTGCCTTGGTGATAGTTCCCACCCTTTGTGCTACATTTCTTCGTTTGGATCACGAGCCTCCGCCGAGATTGACTCCGTTAGTAAGACGAACTCTTGTTGCCATTTTAGTATCCATTTTCACTGCTATAGCGATGATTAATTTTGTGACAGCAGTGGTCGCATTGACGCTGATTTTACTGGTTTTTGCGGTTTATCGGTTCTTTGTCAGAAGTATTTCCAGGAAATTTCAGGACGCATGGGTACCGAAAGTTATTGCAGTGTATAGTAGGCAACTTGAATCCGCTCTCAACCACAGAAAATCGGTAGTGACTGGGTCCATTTTGGGACTAATATTTACCTTATTCCTATTTAATCGGTTCAACTCTGGTGTAGAATTTTTCCCAGAAGATATGCCTCCAGAAAACATCATGGTGGATATTCAGCTTCCAGTGGGAAGTCGAGCAGAAGCGACGGATGTGGTGGCCAAACTGATGGAAACTGCGATTGACAGAACCAGAGGCATGGTTGATGTATCTTCTGTAGTCGCTACTGTGGGAGGATCGGGATCTGGTGGTAGTAATCCCATGAGTGGTGGTGCTTCTGGGCCAAATTCTGGTCGGGTAACGATAAGCATGGTTGACTTCGCTTCGCGCCACTTTGATGCCAGAAATTTTCTGGCTGATATGCAGACTTCCTTAGGAACTGATGTGGCTGGAGCTGAAATCACTGTGGAACAAACCGCTCAAGGTCCAGCACAAGGATTGCCGATTAATATTGAGGTGACTGGTGAAAACCCCGAAATATTGAAAGAGCTTTCCGACAAAATATTGAGCATTTTGCAAAACAATTCTGTTTACGGAAAATTGGTTGGTTTGGAAAGTGATTTGGATCAAGCCCGCCCAGAGCTTTCCGTCTATGTGGATAGAGAAAAAGCGGCCCTCTATGGTATATCAAGTAGAGAAGTGGGTCTCGAAGCGCTATTCAAGGTGTCGAAGCAACAAAATATCGGACCGGAAGTGATGAATACGATATTGTCGTCAGACTTGGTCAGGAATACAGAGATGAACTTGAGAGTCTCAGAGAATTGACGATCGTGAGTGAAGACAATCAAATACCACTCCTATCTGTGGCAACTTGGGAAGTAGGCGAAGGGTTGGGTAGTATCCGTCGCAAGAATCAAGTTCGGATGGCTACCATTAGTGCGGACACCAGGGCTGGCCTAAATAGCAATGCTGTTTTGACGGAAGTAATAAGTGTGCTAACTGATTTTTCTGAAAATGTTATCCCCGTGGGCTATCAGCTTCGTTATACTGGACAGGCAGAAGACCAGAAAGAAGCTATGGATTTCCTTGTTGTAGCTTTTCTTTTGGGTTTAGGATTGATAGCCTTAATTTTAGTCACTCAATTTAATTCGGTTATTAAACCGGTGATAATCCTTGCCTCTGTATTGCTGTCCACGGCTGGAGTTTTCTGGGGACTTATAATTTTCCGTATGCCATTTGTCATTATAATGACTGGAGTGGGTCTTATTTCTTTAGCGGGGATAGTGGTAAACAATGCCATTGTGCTGATTGATTATATTGATGTTCTTCGGTCTAGAGACGGTTTAGGAATACGTGAGGCACTTTTACGGGGTGGTCAAGTTCGTTTCCGTCCGGTTATTCTCACTGCTGTAACTACTGCCTTAGGATTAGTGCCCCTGGCAATTGGATTAAATTTTGACTTTCTCGGTCTGTTCACCAAATTAAATCCAGATTTGTATTGGGGTGGTATGCAAGCGGCTTGGTGGGGTCCTATGGCAATTGCTGTAATAGTTGGGATTTTATTTGCAACATTCTTGACCTTGATTCTTGTGCCGGTCCTCTACTATATGCTCGACAACACGGTGAGATTGATTCGGAGGAAATTTACTATTTCCAAACAGGCTCTGTGATTAGGCTGATTAAGGAAGAATGGGCGAGATTAAAGATCAGAAAACAGTGGAATTGAGAGATACCAGCCCCGTTTGGGCTAAAGTGTTGGATCATACAAGGTGTATAGGTTGTCACGCATGTACTACTGTATGTAAATCTGAAAATAAGGTCCCTCTTTCAGTTACAAGAACCTATGTCAAGTATGTAGACGTCGGTCACTATCCTCAGACGCGAAGGTCTTTTCAGGTTACCAGATGTAACCAATGCTCTAGTGCACCCTGTGTCCCGGCATGTCCGACTTCTGCGATGTACGCTCGCCATGATGGGATCATTGATTTTGACAAATCTTCTTGTATCGGCTGTAAAGCGTGTATAGCAGCATGTCCCTACGATGCAATTTTTATAAATCCAGAAGACAAGTCGGCGGAAAAATGTAATTTTTGCGCCCATCGGATTGATATTGGTCTTGAACCAGCGTGTGTAGTCGTGTGCCCGACCCAAGCAATATTGGTCGGCGATATGACTGATCCCTTGTCAAAGGTCAATCAAATTATATCAAGACAATCTGTCGCGGTTAGAAAGCCAGAGAAGGGGACGCATCCTAAAGTACATTACAAAGGGGCCAGTAGTGCGACTCTTGATCCTTTGGCTGCAAAACGTCCAGAAGGTGGCCTATTTATGTGGAGCGAACAGGGGAGTGATCCTCATAAGGTCACATCAGGGCATCCTGGACCGAATACCTCCGCTGCGGCTGTTCTATCTTACGATGTACCTCATAACGTTCCTTGGGATTGGAAGGTCGGTCTGTATACTTGGACTAAATCTATTGCGGCGGG
>DUCW01000152.1:1309-2911 GCA_012959595.1 Gemmatimonadota bacterium | reverse complement strand
GAAAAACCAGTTTCAACTAACGTTTATCCTGTTCCAAATCTTCTAAACCCATTCCTAGGGGTTCACTACACCGTCACAGTAGACGGAAGTAATAAGATTGGCCCGACGTCGATGCCTTGTTTCTGGAGGGAAAATTACAAGGGTTTTTCGAGGTTCAAGATTGGTGAGTTTTTCCAAATAGGATACCATATGGCTAGACTTTTCTTCTGGAATTCATTTGGTTTTAGGAAATTAGCATTCCACGAAATTAGAAAATATCAAAGATCTCATTTCAGTAATACTGCGAAAAATATGGTTCACGAAGTTGACTTAAGGGGATTCAACAAGTGGACACGCCCCGGGATCCGTGCTCAACTAATGAACACTAGAACCCTTGAGTTGGTCATGGACTTTGTAATCGAAGGAGACGATGAGTCCTTACATATTTTAAATGCAGTCTCGCCGGCATTTACCTGCTCATTCTCATTCTCGAGGTATGTTGTTGATGAAATCGAAAAAATAGGTATGAAAAATACAGTGGCGATTGAATGAAAATTATTGAAACAGAATTAGCTGGAGTTGTGCTTCTGGAACCCATAGTATATGGCGATCACAGAGGTTTCTTCATGGAAAGTTACACGAAAAAAAAGTTTGAGGAAATCGGTCTTGATTATGATTTAATCCAGGACAATCATTCCCTCTCTACCGAATCTGGGACCCTTAGGGGTCTACATTACCAAACAAATCCTATGGCACTGACGAAAATAGTCCGTTGCATAAGGGGTGAAATCCTAGATGTCGTGGTGGACATTAGGAATGGTTCTCCGACTTTTGGAAAATGGATTTCGGTAAAACTTACTGCTGAGAATAAGATTCAGATTGTAGTGCCCAAGGGTTTTGCACATGGAATTTGTACATTAGTGGATAATACGGAAATAATGTACAAGGTCGACCAGTATTATTCTCCTGAACACGATAAGGGAGTCTTGTGGAGTGACCCGGAATTGGGTATTGAATGGCTCGTAGAGAATCCAATACTTTCTGAAAAGGACAAGAGTCAACCGCTGTTGAAGGATGCGGAGAATAATTTCGAATATGGGGTGAACTGTTGAATAGAGTATTAGTCACGGGTGCGGGAGGATATATTGGTAACATTCTGACTAGATTATTATTGAAAGAGGGTTATCAAGTCAGGGCATTGGACACATTCTGGTTTGGAGAAGAAAGACTACCTTTGGAAGATCCGAACCTTGAGGTTGTTAAGGGAGATATTCGGTCAATTTCTTCCGAGATAATGCATGGAGTTGAGTCCATAATTGATCTAGCAGCCATTTCAAATGATCCTGCTGGAGAGTTAGATCCAGTGGTAACTTGGTCAATTAACCACTTAGGTAGATTCAGAATAGCATCTTTGGGAAAGGCCGCAGGGGTATCCAGATACATCCTCCCCTCATCGTGTAGTATCTATGGTTTTCAGGATGACAAAGTTGATGAGGAGTCCGAAGTCAACCCACTCACGACTTATGCAAAGGCAAACCTCGCAGCAGAAAATGACGTATTGAGTCTGTCATCTGAAGAGTTTTGTGTTACGGTGGTTCGTCAATCGACTGTATATGGGTTATC
>DUCW01000152.1:441-1299 GCA_012959595.1 Gemmatimonadota bacterium | reverse complement strand
TTGATTTGGCTGTAAACGGGATGACGAAGGGTTTCTTTGAGAACGGTAAAATCCCTCTGATGAAAGATGGTACTCAATGGAGGCCCTTCGTCCACGTTAAAGACACTTCAAAGGCAATGATGATGATGCTGGAGGCTGAAAAAGAAGATGTTAACGGTGAGATATTCAATGTTGGAAGCGATGAACAGAACTATCAAATTTTCAACTTGGCTGAAAGAGTTGCTGCCGGCCAGGGGATTCCATTCGAATACGAATGGTATGGAGATCCAGATCATCGCTCTTACAGAGTCAGATTTGACAAAATTGTTCAAAGGATAGGTTTCTCTCCTGATTTCAGAGCAGAGGATGGTGCGCTAGAGGTCAGAAGGGCACTTGATAGTGGTGCAGTCCTACCGGACGACCCCAGTACGATTACGCTTGGATGGTACAAGTCGCTAATTGAAAAAGGGCTGATGGAATGAGGAAGGCCCTAGTTCTGGGCTCAAATGGGCAACTAGGAACTGATGTGATTCTTCACTCTCCTGAAACATGGGAAGTAATCCCACACTTACGTTCAGAATGGGATGTCACAAATGATGGGGGTTTAGAATATCTGAGTGGCATCAATCCGGATGTCATTATCAATACTACTGCATTCCATAATGTGGATGAGTGCGAAAAAAATCCCGAGCTTGCGAGATCGGTAAACAGGGATGCAGTTGAAGGCTTGGCAATAATTGCAGAAAGTATAGGGGCGATTTTAGTCCATATTAGTACTGACTATGTTTTTGGCAATAGCGGATCTGAAAATTATGAGCCATTTACCGAGAGTTCGGTCCCATCACCCATGAATATTTATGGGAAATCAAAACTCGAAGG
>DUCW01000152.1:0-261 GCA_012959595.1 Gemmatimonadota bacterium | reverse complement strand
TATGAGTCCAACGTACACTGTCGATGCGGCTAAATCGATATGGGAGATAATTGTTGAGAGTCGGGATTTTGGGACATATCACTGCAATAATAGTGGTCAATGTTCCTGGTTCGAATTTACAAATGAAATTATGAAAATAGCGGAAATTGGCACACCGGTGAAACCGGTGAGACACACGGAATACCCGTCTCTGGCGGAGAAACCACTATTTTCAGCCATGGCTAGTGAGAAAGGAACGAATGGGAGAGAATGGCGAGAGGC
>DUCW01000151.1 GCA_012959595.1 Gemmatimonadota bacterium | reverse complement strand
ACTTCAGCGACTACATCACCAACCATAAAAAGGGTACGACTACTCGTATTTTCTGGAACGTCTCTCAGGGTATGCCAAAAACTATTAGCTGGTCCGTAGTCAAAATCAATTATGTCGATAGTTGGAATACCCACTTCAATCAACTTCAAGTGGTCGTCCAGAACACGACTCGTCGAAGCCATCGGAAAGTACCGACCGTAACCTAGATCGGAAGCCACGGTCCAAACCCTTTGCACCACCTGTGGAGCACTTTCTAACGAATAGGCCTCGACTGGAAAACTTGGATCCATATCAGCTACCATGTCCAAAAGGATGGCGAAAGATGGGTTGTCGATTTCGCCTCTGCTAGTGGCGTAATGGGAAGCACCTAAGAACATATCCTCAGTCGTTGGACCATAATCCTCCCCATCAGTGAACAATAGATCCACTCCTAGGGGCGGTGGCTGTTCCCCGAACATTCGAGCTAATTCTAGAAGGACTGCTGTCCCAGACGCTCCGTCATTGGCTCCAGGAACCGGAATCTGTTTCTCAGAATCATCGGAACTTTGGTCTGCAGTCGGCCGACTGTCCCAATGCGTCAGAAGAAGAATCCTCCGCTCGTAGTTAGTCCCGAAGCGAGCGATTAAATTGGTCAGATTGAGTGAATCACCCTCACCCGTGACCCAACCAAAGGGATCAACAATCACAGTGTCAGCAGTTTCTCTAAGTTGGTTTTCCATCCACTGTAACTGCAATTGATGTGCTTCGGACCCTGGAACTCTACTCCCAAAATCAACCTGAGTTACAAGATCTTCAAAGGCTCTAGCTCCATCAAAAGTAGGCCTTTCCACTCTGGTGACAGCAACTCTCGATGATTCTGAAGCATCTTCTCCACATCCACTTAGTGTCATGGTTGAAGCCAAAAGTACAGCTAATACCATTCTTTTACGTAGAACACAATTCTTCAGTACTTTACTCATTTGGTTATCTAATTTGACTATCATTCAAGCCTCAGATCCTAGAGCTTCAGTGGCCAATTCCTTAACCTTCCTACTCATAGAATAGAAGCCATTTCTCCTGTTAACAGAAAGGTGTTGAGTCAAGTTCAGTCGCTCAAAAAGTCCTTCTATTTCGGTTGAAAGTATTTCTTCAGGCGTCTTGTTCGAATAGAACATAAGGAGTAACGCGGTCAGGCCTTTTACAATCAGAGCGTCACTGTCCGCTCGAAACTCTAGTGTGTCCCGATCACTGTCATCTAACAGGGACACCAACCATACCTGACTCATGCAACCAGGAACCAAATGATCCTCGTCCCGAAATTGTTCAGGGTAAGGTTCCAGTTTTCCTCCGAGTTGGATCAAGTAACGATAGCGGTCTTCCCATGAGAGAAGCCGATTAAAACGGTCGACAAAATCATCGGGATTCACACTTTCCCATCCAGGCAGAATTTCAGAAGGTGCGGCTCGGTCAGTTGATCCGCCAGCTTAACTGCGGTGATAATATCCTATTACCAGATGAAAAGGAAGCCGATTAAAAAACCTGGCGACCTACAGCTTACCCACATTCACTGTAGCCGCAAATATGGCATTTGACACAACCCTCCTCGTAAGAAAGCTGTCCTGCACCACAATCAGGGCAACTCCCTAAAAAGGCAGTCTCTTGACCTGAACCACTGACTGGCAGTACCTGACTGCCATCCGCCCCAACGTTAGCGGTTAAGGGAAGTGTCTCCTGCACCCCATGCTTTTCTGACATATAACTTTCGAGGGCCTGTCCAATAGCATCGGGGAGAGATAATACCTTGCCTGGACCTAGTCCTACTGCACGGTCCGAAGAAATCCCTCTCAACTGATCCCTAACTGCGGGAATGGGTATTCCCGATCTAAGCCCTAAAGAAATCAGTCTTCCTATAGCTTCGGCGTCTGCTGTTGCAGCTCCACCGGCCTTTCCAAGAGTACAGAATACTTCAAAAGCATGTCCACTAACATCCTCATTGATCGTTACATATAGATCACCTAGAGGAGAGCTCATCTTCATTGTACGCCCACGAAGTATATCGGGTCTCTTTCTTTTAGCTCGGCTAGCCGCCGCGGTCCTATCTTCATCTTCCTGTCCCAGGTAAACCGTATCCAACTCGACCTTCAAATTGTGAGCGGTCTCTCTTGTGTCGGCTAAGAGTTGCTCCAACCGTTTCACTGCAGCACTGGACTCTGTCGATTCTTCTCCCGACTTTTCTGTCTTTCCTGTTGACAGAACTTGACCCGATCTTGAGCCATCCCTATACACTGTTACTCCCTTACAATCCAACTCATAGGCTAGTTCGTAGATTTCCCTAACATCTTGTTCGGTCGCTTCGTGCGGGAAATTAGTGGTCTTGGATATCGCAGAATCGGTATGCTGTTGAAAAGCAGCTTGCATACGAACATGCCATTCCGGCGTGATATCATGAGAGGTCTTAAAAACATACTGGACTTGCCGAGGAACTTCGGGAAAATGTATGTGACCCTCTTCCGCAATCCGCACCATTAAGTCTTCAGAATACCACCCTTCTTGTTCTGCTCTAGCAACAAAATCTGGATTGACATCAGGCATCATACTTCCAGCCTGGTTCCTCATAAAAGCTACCGCGAAAATCGGCTCAATCCCTCCAGAACAACCAGCGAATATGGAAATCGTCCCCGTTGGAGCCACTGTGGTAAGATTGCAGTTGCGAAGTTTTCTCTTTGGTCGGATCCTATCACCTTCACTATCCCTTGCACAGTTAGAGTCGTCCCCCCAAATAGACTCCTTCCAGGCTGGAAAGACACCTCTTTGCTCTGCTAATTTTTCTGAAGCTTTCCTAGATGCTTCGTTAAAAAACCCCATGAACTTAAGACCCTTTAAACCTTAAAACCTTGAAGCCAAAGGCAGTCTAAACCAATAATCCTATAAACCTATAAACCTTTAAAC
>DUCW01000150.1:11916-17630 GCA_012959595.1 Gemmatimonadota bacterium | reverse complement strand
AGACCCAAATCGACTGGGAATCCCTAGATCATAGACTATTAGGGGAACACTAACTCAAAATCTGAACTGATTGCACCAACAGTTTCACCTAAAGTATTCCTGATCACCGGGGAGGAGAAAGCACCCAAGCTGTCCTTAGTTCTGCTTTCCAAAAGATTTAAGCTTTCGAGAACACGTAGTATTACTACTGGAGTGGCCCTCTTCGTTCCGTCCTCTATCTTGATAGCAATTCCAAATTCCCCCTCTGTAGACCCAACGGCAAAGACCCCCTCAGCACCAGTTTTAGCAAAAATTCGATCACCTAGTACTTCCATTAGGGCAGTTCCAAACCGGCCTGTCCCCGCTACCATGTCTGGATGATCGACCATAGCTGATACAATTCTTCGGTTAGAGTCTTTGGCTCCTCCAAGTTTACAAAAAGCTTTCGCCAGGGCAGAGAGTGGAACACCGAAGCACACTACTCCACATCCATCAATACCCAACTTGATGCTCGATTCCTCCATGTCGGTCCATCTCGACACTTCCGAAATCATTCTAACTTGGACTGGATGGTTTTGTTTTATGTACCCAGCTGTCCCCCAACCCTTCGAGAGAGCCAAGGCAAGCATTCCC
This sequence comes from Gemmatimonadota bacterium, assembly GCA_012959595.1. GTDB lineage: Bacteria > Gemmatimonadota > Gemmatimonadetes > Longimicrobiales > Gaopeijiaceae. The sequence continues at coordinate 17,018 of DUCW01000150.1, read as the reverse complement.
GCATGCTTCCCAGAGCAATTATTATATATTGCTGAAATATTTTTTCCCTTAGCATATAACTCTATTGCTGCATTTTCCTCAAAAGGAGGGTGTGGTCCGCACTCAAGGTCTCTCTCAGAAAGACCAATCTTCGCCAAAATAGACTTCACAGCAGTAACATGTTTAGGCTCACCGCTGTGGGAAGCACACATAACCGCCAACTCTCTGGAATTAATACCAAATTGATCAACGACATTCTCTTCTACCAGGGGAACAGCCTGAAAAGGCTTCGCTGCCGACCGACAATAAACTATTCTCTGAGGATCACCAACTCTAGCAATTATTTCGCCTGCAGGATTAACCACTGCCACATGAACTCGATGCACAGACTCAACTATTCCACCACGACGTACCACTACATCTTTCATAAAATCCTTTCCTTCGCTATTCGCTAATGCAACCATTCCAGATTAATTTTTCTGGATCGATATGATTTTGACGTTTCTGGGTCAAGTACTATTTGGTCGCGGTGTTAGTGGCTGATTGCAGCTTCCACAAGTTCCTCTGGAGACTCTGCTTTTTCTAAAACTTCAAGTGCTCGAAGAACCTGACTGTCTGTAGACCACGTTTGCTCGAAAGCTCCCTCTGGGCCCCATGCATGAAGTGCGATCTCTCGTTCTAGTTGGTATTTGATAAATCTACGTCCATTGTCGAAATCAGACCTCTCTACCTTCGACTCTTTGTCCTTTAGCAAGTTTTCGTAAAAAAGATCCAATTCCGAATTCTTCAATTGAAGAACGCCAAGCATGTCTGGATTGTCCTGGATATATTTGACGGCATAGTTAAATAGACCCGCCGTAAAAGAATCTGCTGATCGAAGAATTCTCTGCACAGCCTCTTCTTCAATTGAAGAAAGAGTATCCAGTAGCACGGAAATATCAGGAGTGATACCTCCTCCTCCATAAAGACTTCGTCCGCCGACAGACTTTAAAACAGGTCTCCCATCCAAATCATCCAACATCACCATTCGACCATTCAAGGCTAATTTTAATGACTCCGAACTTCTCAGCTCCATTTGTTCTTTAGGATCCATGTGAATAGAACGACCCACCGGGGTATACCATCGAGCTGTGGTGAGCCTGAGAACATCGCCACCACTCAATCTATAAAGAGTTTGAACAGAACCTTTACCATAAGTGCGATTTCCAATTATGAGAGCTCGGTCATGGTCTTGAAGGGCTCCTGCAACGATTTCAGATGAACTGGCACTATTCTCATTGACCAGGACCACCAAGGAAAGGTCCGCATTCGACTCAACGGTAGCAGATTCGATCCGCTCCTCTTCCCCGGAATTCTTTCCCTTAGTTTCCAAGATGACCAACTGGTCTTTCAGGAAAAGATCTGTCACAGATACTCCTTCTGCCAAAAGTCCTCCTGTATTATCTCGGAGATCGAGAATCAGTGACTTCATTCCCTGTTCACGCAGGAACTGTACCGCTTCTTCGACCTCCCGTCCTGAAGTTTCACTGAAAACTTTCAAAGGAATATAACCAACTGATCCTTTCAATAACTTCATAAATGGGACCGAACGTAATTCAATTACTGATCTTGTAAGTCGGAATGAAATTGGTTTGTCGACACCTGGTCGATTGACAGACAGGTTGACGTCGGTTCCTTCTTTCCCTCTTAAGACGTCTGCCACTTGGTCGGAGTTCCAATCCTTAGCGGAAACACCCTCTATCGAAAAAATCCTATCACCTGGCCGGATTCCGGATCGTAGAGCTGGCCCACCGGGGATAGCGGTGATGACGGTCACTAGGCTATCCCGTTTCAGGATTTCCAAGCCTACGCCACCGTAGTCTGAATCTGCACCCGTCTGAAGACGGAAGCTTTCCCAAGCCCGACTGTCTATAAATGAAGTGTGCGGATCGTCTAATCCATCCACCAAAGCCTCTATGGCCGAATTCACCAGTTCTGACTGATCAACCGAGTCCACAAACTGCTCAGTTATATGTTCTAGAACTTCTTCGATGACTCCAGTGTCAATAGTTCCATCCGTTCTCTCTCGCAGGGCCCCCTGGAAGAACAAATAAGCAGCGATGGCAGAAGCCACTAAGACTCCAAGCCGAGCCACAAATGAACCCATCATTTTCATACGGATTATCCAGCCTCCCTTTTATTCCAAGTTAAATCCAACACGAACTTAATTTTCTAGACTCCAAACGTAGCTGGCATTTCCCTGGTAAGGATTTCTATTATTTTCAGATGGATTATTTCTGGAGTTTCAGTACCATCTATCACTACTGCATTCTTCATCTTTCTTGAAACATCCAAATACCCTAATCGGACTTTTTGCATGAAATCAGTTCCTGATAGTTCCAAGCGATCTTTCTCCTTATTCGACAATGCTAACCTCTCACGTGACAATTCCGCCGGAATATCAAGAACCAGATAAAGATCTGCGTTTAATCCACCTGAGGCGAAATTATTCAGCCTGTGTAACTCTGTTAGATCTAATCCTCTGGCATAACCTTGATAGGCTAACGTAGACATAGAGAAACGATCAGTCAGAAAAATCTCCCCTCTATCAAGGACTGGAACAACTACCTCCTGGACGAAAACCGATCTTGCAGCCAGATACAGCAGCAATTCTGTTTCAGAAGGGATGTTCAGGTCCAGACTTTCTTGTACTATACCCCGAATGGCTTCCCCAGTTGCAGTACTGCCTGGCTCTCTAGCTACAGTAAACTTCAGATTTTTTGAAATTAACCATTTTGAAAGCAAACCAACCTGTGTGGTTTTACCGGACCCGTCCATTCCTTCCAACGCCAGAAAGGGGCCCCGATTCTCTCCTAGCTCACTACTGTCATTCACCGTTCGTAATATTCCCTACCAAGGTGTGTTATCTGCTCCTCACCTGCGAGCCAACGAAGAGTGTTCTTCAATTTCCAATTTTGAATGAAGAGGTCATGCTCTGGGTAAAGACCTGGAGCACATTGCGGACTCTTGAAATAGAAAGAAAGCCATTCTTGGATTCCTCCCAATCCAGCTCGCCCAGCCAAATCCATAAAAATCGCTAAATCCAATACAATAGGTGCCGCTAAAATTGAGTCTTTGCATAGGAAGTCGACCTTTATTTGCATCGGATACTCGAGCCAACCAAAAATATCTATATTGTCCCAACCTTCTTTGTCGTCACCTCTGGGAGGATAATAGTTTATTCGTACTTTATGATAAATATCCCCATACAAATCAGGGTAAAGATCAGGTTGTAGGATGTGATCGATCACACCTAGCTTGGATTCTTCCTTTGTCTTGAAACTCGCAGGATCGTCCAAAACAGCACCGTCACGGTTACCTAGAATGTTGGTACTAAACCACCCATTTATCCCAAGCATACGGGCTTTGAATCCAGGAGCAAGAATGGTTTTCATTAAAGTCTGCCCTGTCTTGAAATCCTTACCAGCTATCGGTATGCCCTCACGCTGGGCATAGTCTTCAAAAGCTGCAAAATCGGCTGACAGATTAGGGGCACCGTTTGCATAAGGAACCCCTTCTTTTAAAGCAGCATAGGCGTAGAGCATGCTCGGAGCAATTGATGGATCATTTGCTTCCATCCCCTTTTCGAAAGACTCCATCGTTTCGTGAACTGACCCATGGCGCAAGAAGATTTCCGTGGAACCACACCAGACCATTACCAACCGGTCACACCCATTCTCTTCCTTGAAAGAGCGGATATCCTCTCTGATCTGTTCAGCAATATCTCTCTTATTAGATCCAGTTTTCTTATTGGGACCATCCAGGCGTGTAACGTATTCTGTATCAAAGGCTGCGGACATAGGCTCAATTTTGATTAGCTCATCCCTGACCGATTCTAAATGTTCATTATTGAGAACACCCGCGTTTGCTGCACTTTCGTAGGCGTTGTCTGGAATGGGATCCCATCCACCGAACACAATTTGATCTAATTCGGCTAAACCAATGAAATCCTTAATAAGAGGCGATCGCTTTTCTGTCCTTTGACCTAACCTAATGGTGTTCATTTGTGTCAAACTACCAATCGGCTTCGCCAAGCCTTTACGGGCCAGAATTACGCCCGCTATGGTTGTTGTAGCAACAGCACCCATCCCAGGAAGTAGAACCCCCAAACGACCTTTTGCGCTAGAAATCTCTGGCGTTTCTTGCAAAATAGTATCTCCTTACTTTACGGAATTGTCATCATTTAATTATCTAACGGAACGCCCGCAGCAGCCCTATAAACCCAAACGATTCTCCGAATTGCTGTCATGTTCGTCAGTACAGCGAATACTACAATGATCGCACTTAATACAAAACCATTCCAGCTTAGACCGAACATTAGTGAACCTAGGCCCAGCAGAACTACCCGCTCGGCTCTCTGCATAAGACCAACCGTGCATTCCAACCCCAGGACTTCTGCCTTAGCTCTCGTATAACTAATCATTAAAGAGCCTGCCATTGCTAGTGCTATCATATAAATCATCCCGATATTCAAAAGCGTCATCTCGTACTGGTTATAGAGAGATATCAATCCTAGGTAAATCACAACTTCACTGATCCTGTCGAGAACCGAGTCGTAGAATGCTCCAAACTTCGACTGAAGTCCTGACAGCCGAGCAACACGACCATCGAAAATATCGTGTGCACCTCCCAGAAGTACCAAGGCACCTGCTGTCCGAACGTGATCAATGCCATAAAAATAACCTGCTACGATGGTTACTAAGAAACCACTTGTAGTAATCACATTAGGATGCACCTTCTTTCTAACCAACCATTCTGTTAGAGGGTCGATTATTGGATAAATCCAGCCCCTAAGATCGTCTAAGTTCTTAATTTTCTACCCCTGTTTCTAAGGGATGATGATTCGACTCTTGGCACCCTCAGCGATCCCGACCTGGATAGTCTGATTGACTTTAACCAAAACCTTATCGAAGTTGGCTTGAGTCGCAACAAGCCTTTGATAACTTGTACTCGTTTGAAGGCGACTTAAAGATTCCTCATAGTTTTTCTTTACCGATTCATCAGGTTCTTCACCGCTACTGACTAAATCTTTAACTTGACGTTCTATGTTCTCCAATTCTGTTCTAATCTCGGCAACTTTCTTG
>DUCW01000150.1:5626-11904 GCA_012959595.1 Gemmatimonadota bacterium | reverse complement strand
AATGGAAATGGCTTGCTTTAAAGCCTGATATTCTCCAGTCTGACCAAGTAGCTTTCCCAAATCTTTGGCCATTTCGCTGATTCTATCCATTTGTCTTCCTATTAGGTTGGGTTAGCACCTTTCATTATGCATCAGAACAATTACCTATTTTTACAATATTCCTAGTTTCGTTCTGCCGTGACCACCCGCTCACGACCAGTCAAATCCCGATGGATCATCACTTCACCAAACGTCTCGGTCGCTTCTATCTCAGAAGCAACTTGCTTAGACTGACCCAAACCGCACTCCAGTGCCAGAAGTCCTTTTGAAGTCAAATTCTTCGGTGCTCCAATAATTATCTCTTTCATTATTTCCATACCTGATTTTCCTCCAAAGAGAGCTTCAGTTGGTTCCCAGTCCACTACTTCCGGCTGAAGTAAGCCTACTTCACTATCTGGGATATAGGGAGGGTTAGAGACAATCACCTGAAATTTATCATCCGATTTGATGGGCTCAAAAAGCGACCCAAGACGAAACTCCATAAGATCTTTAACTCCGTTCCGTTTAGCGTTGATTATTGCCACAGCGAGAGCATCGCTTTTCACATCAGTTGCCACTACCTGGGAACACTCGCCTTCCAACGCTAGAGAAATTCCAATAGCACCAGACCCCGTTCCTAAATCCAAAACCCTTCCCAGCCCTTCTTCTTTTTCGGATCCCCAAGAGAGAACGCTTTCTACCAATATTTCCGTCTCTTGACGTGGAATCAACACACGAATATCCGTCAACAAGTCTAACTCTCTGAATGACGTATTTCCTAGTATATATTGTAAAGGCTCCCGAGCCGCTCTGCGCAACAACAACGACTTGAAGGCAGACTTCTCAACAGAATCAAGTAGACGATCATATTGCAGATACATTTCAAGCCGATCCATATCTAGAGCCTCCGCCAACAGCCATTCCGCATCCAATCGAGCATTCTCGACACCTTTGCTATCAAGATATTCGGCACTCCAAAAGATCATCCGTTTTATAGACCAAGATTCCCCGTCGCCAGTATCAGTATTTGCATTAGCAACTCCCACTATACCACCTCATTAGTTCAACTGCTCCTGAAGACGTTCCTCCTGATCTGCTGCTTTTAGAACAGTTATCAATTCTGTGAGGTCACCGTCCAACACTTGATCAAGTGAATATATGGTCAACTTTACCCGGTGGTCGGTAACACGATTCTGCGGGAAATTATAGGTTCGGATTTTTGCAGACCTATCTCCAGTTCCAACTTGTGCTTTACGTTGTCGTGATCTTTCAGCTTCTTGTTGAGCTATCGATTGATCTAAAAGTCTACTCCTTAGCACTTTCAGGGCCTTAGCTTTGTTCTTATGCTGAGATTTTTCATCCTGACAAGAAACTACCAGTCCTGTGGGCACATGCGTTAAACGTACAGCAGAATCTGTCGTATTCACCGACTGGCCTCCAGGACCAGAGGACCTGAAAACATCTATCCGTAGATCACCTGGATCAATTTTGACGTCTACCTCATCGGCTTCTGGAAGAACTGCCACAGTGGCTGCGGAAGTATGAATCCTTCCTTGACTCTCAGTTTCTGGAACTCGTTGCACTCGGTGTACACCACTTTCAAAACGAAGTTTTCCATAAACTCCCTTCCCACGTACTGTAAATACCGCTTCCTTGACGGATCCAGGAATACCCTCTGAAATACTGAGGAACTCAACAGTCCAACCTTCTCGTTCCGCTACTCTCTGATACATTCTAACAAGATCCTTGGCAAAAAGCCCCGCCTCATCTCCACCTGTTCCTGCACGTACTTCTATGACCGATGCTTTACTGTCCAACGGATCTTTTGGCACCAAAAGTTCCTGAGCTTCTGAAGATAGCCTGGTGATATGGCTGGTGAGTTCACTTATTTCTTGTGAAGCCAGATCACGAAATTCATGGTCTTCTGTATCGTTCAATAATAATTGAGCACCTTCGTACTCAGTAATCAAAGTATCGATCCGCTCAGCTAATCTAACCAATGGATCTAATTCGGCACGCTCCTGGCCTATCACTCTCAGGCGATCTGGAGCTGAGAGAACGTCCTGATTCATTAATTCTTCGTTCAGATGAGCCACCCGCTGCCGTACAATTTTCAGTCGGTCCAGAAGTTTAGGATCGACTATACCAGGATCATTCATTTAAGAATCACCCTATTTACTGGATCATCCAGTAGTCTGATCGTACTTCCGCCTGAAGCGTTCTACCCTACCAGCGGTGTCGACCAGACGTTGCTTACCCGTATAGAAAGGATGACACACTGCACAGATATCAGTATGAACTTCACTTCTAGTCGCCATCGTTTCAAAAGTCTGTCCACATGCACAAGTGACAACGGCATGTACATAATCTGGATGTATATCTTTTTTCACAATCTCGCTCCAATTTAAAACGAACAAGGACGTCTTGTTCGGCTTCATTTGACCCACTTCAGACATCCCTGGTCACTTAGAATAATAACTGGGATAGTTATGAGTTCAAGCGCCGTAGAAGCGAAAACGAACAATTACCAACATAAGAACTGTTGCCAAGAAACTGCTCAACCCAGCAAGGTCGCCCACCCGTGTATAGAGTGTGGGTCCTTCGGTGCTATAAACCGGGCTACTACCCACTGCCAATTGGGACGATTCCAGTTCACCATAAACGTGACCTAATGGATCCACAAAGAAAGAAAAACCGGTATTTGAAGACCGAACGATGCCAACACGATTCTCAATAGCCCTCATAACTAGGTGAGCCGGATGTTGCCAAAATGCCAATGTTCGATATAGGACTGTTCTCCATTCGGATTGCAACCAGGCGTCATTAGTAATATTGACTAAGATGTCAGCCCCATCCATCCGCAACAATCGAGAATGCTCTGAAAAAATAGACTCATAGCATATTAAAACTCCAAATTTCGTCCCGCCAAAAAACTCTCCGATCGAAAGCTCGTTACCCCTTCCATATTCACTAAAATTCCGACTTCTCGTCCTCCAGCCGAATAGCGATAGAGGCATCGTTTCGAACCATGGAACAAGGTAGTGCTTATCATACCGAAAGTTAGTCAGACCTTCCCGTGGATCAAAAAGAAATGAGGAATTGTACTCGGTCGATTTGTACTCGGTCGATGTTAGGCCGATACCTCCGACTAAAACTGGTGCAGGCCAGTTTTTAAACACCTCTGACATTTCTTGTTGGGTCACCGTATCGACTTCGATCCTGGTCCAAAAAGTGGCCTCGGGCAAGACTATAAGATCAGCAGATTGACCTATTCGGTCCATGTTCAACTTACTTAGGACTGAAAGTGTCGAGTCGGTAATAGCTCGGGTACTCATGCTGGTTTTCCCAATGATATTTGGCTGAACTATCGCAACTTCACCAACTCTCGTCACGGACAAGGAATTCGATCTCAAAAAACCCCATGCAGTGGGTATGCTAAAAATCAATACTATCGCCGCCGTCCTCAACAACAATCGATAAACCTTGATGCTATGTCGAAAACCGATAATCAATTCGAACAACAATCCATTCAATAATGCAATCCAGAATGTGACTCCCCTTGTTCCAATCAATTCAGCAGATCCTACCACTTCAGGATAGCCAGTAAGAGATGTTCCTAATTCCAACCAAGGGAAAGAAAACGCTCCTGGAAGATTTGCTAATGACCACTCTAGGGCAGTCCAGGAAAAAGCAAGTGCCAAACAAACAGGTACTCCTGCCCTGTGAACTAAACGATGCAGGATCCAAGCGAAACAAGCTTTCGGAAAAGCAAGTAGGACCACCAATGCCAGATATGCAGGCATAACCCATGGAGATGTCTTCCACAAAGTGATCGGAACCCAGTGGAGGATCAATCCCCCATACACGACTCCAAAGAAAAAACCACCCCAAAGTGCTCGATAGCTACCTGCCTTTGAGTTTTTCTGTTCGACGATCCAGGACGTTATTGGAATTAATGCAACGAACGAAGGAAGAAGAAAATGAAACGGTGGAAACGCTAGGAAGAGCAAACAAGCTGAAAGAGTTACAGAAATTCCACATCTGAGGTTCAGGCTCACCCCGTATTCACCGGCCTGGACCACCGAATTCCTAAGTACAACCCGAGATGAATGGGAAACGTTAGGGCGATTATTTCTCCATTCATTTGATCAAATCCAGGAAAAATCTGTACAATGAATCCCAGAATTGCGATGGCGGTCACAACCCTCGCCCATCTTGTTAGTGTCAGATTCTCTTCTTCCTGGAATGAATTCAATAGACTAATAGCCAATAACAAAGAGATTGGATTAGCTTGGAAAATATTCTCGTTCAGTGTCCAGAAAACGTGATCGGTCAAGAACCAAGATAGAAGAAGTAAAGTCCCTAAGATTCCTACGATTGTACTCCAGACAGTCCCGAAGCCAATAAGAATCCAACGGGCCTGAACGTACCCCTTGGACGCCCCCCATCCAAGAGTAAGTAGAATCCCTCCCAAGACCACTCCCACAAGAAGAAAGCGGGTCAAGAATCCGACCCATTTTTCTGGTGGAGGCTCCCTGGAAGATTCAACCAAAAGTGTAGGAGGCTCCAAAAATCTTGTAGTTCCTCCGAGGAGACTTTGATTCGAAACAGATTCCAAATGCTCCTTCAGACGCAGTGGCAAAAACATTTCTTCCCATATGGAAATAGGCTTATCCCCAGTATTGCCAACAACGAATTGAGTTCCGACATAAGCGGGCACATTAGACTGAAGTAGTCTAGCAGTATGCCACCTATACGTAGTCCCGGCCCCCTGCTCTTTAGTTTTAGATGAGATCTCACCGTCCAAGACACTGTCGAGAACATCCCGAATCCGTGTAGAGCAATTGTCACGGTAATAGTCATATCGATAATATCTATTGGATTCCGAATCCATTTCTCTGATGAGAGTTAGCAACTTCAATTTTTGGTCAAATGTCAAATTTACTCTTTGTGACCAAACCGTTCGGCCCTGTCCTCGATAACTCTCTACCAATGCCGAAGCTGGGAAACCTCTCATGGAGTAGCGCATCCTACCCCTGGCCAATCTCATTATGAAATCGTGCTGCCCAAAATCGAAAATGCCCCAGTTGTAAGCTATCCTCGTTTTGTCGCGACTGTCCTGGATAACCAGGGCATTGTGACCAAATCGTTCCCAGATAGCATCTCCAGGTTCCACTGTCAGAAGAAACACTTCCATTCTAAATGGATCAGGAGTTTCATCGCCCAACAAAGTCTGACTAGACAGGCTAGCCCCTGTAGCTTGTAACAAAAAGACGACAGACACCCACAGAAACCGCACTGGGATCAGAGTAATCAGATCAATCAATCGCAAAGATGCATACCTCCTTTCTTCCCGGCTCCTTGACTTCTTAACGGAACTCTCCAGAAAGTAGTTCGCCCCACAAGAACGTCATCCCTCCGCTGAATTCCAAGAAGCGAACGTTTCCCACAAGGCCTACTCGCGAACCTCCATGTATTCGTATTCTGTCATTCACCAAAAACTCTAAACCGCCTTGAACATTGAAACCACCTGTAACTGAATCTAATAGACCGTCCAAGAAAACATCGTCTGGAATCGACGTGGTTCCATTGACCAAGTGGACCGAAGCACCTAGACCCGTTGAGAACAAAAACCCTAATGGAATGCTCCAAACGTAATCAGCTTCAAGTGCCAAAGAAAAATCATCTCGCCTTATTGGACCAAGATCCAGATTGTTCGAAGGAAGGCTCCCTCCCTGGGTCAGAATCAAAGTGCTCAAGCTCGATTCGAAGCTTTCTATTTCTTCTGAGAGCATCTGAGAGCTCCAGTACGATGTCCTGGTAGTCATCCTGATCCCGGGACCTAAAAATCCCAAGTCCAATTTCATACTGTATGATTCAGTTTCTTCAAAAGTTTCCAGTGAAATATTTCCGTAGTCTAGCGAAATCCCTCTCACTGCTAAATTTCCATAGTCGTAATCAGCCAATTCCTGACCTTCCAAGCGTGATGTGGGAACACATTGCCCGATCAAGAAGAATGCGACTAATCCTGATCGGACAACCATTTCCATCCTAAGCCTGAAATGACCCATATAAATGATCCCCTTTCTCTTTCATTACCAGCCTGCCGAAACTACAGAGCGAACGACCTGTAAAGTCTCATCTATTATGTCTTCGGTATGTTCAGTAGAAACGAATCCTGCCTCAAAAGCAGAAGGTGCTAAAAACACTCCTTTGTCCAAACAAGCTTTATGAAACTTCTTAAAACTTTCCTGATCTGT
>DUCW01000150.1:5223-5616 GCA_012959595.1 Gemmatimonadota bacterium | reverse complement strand
GCCTTGGCATCTTCAAATGATCTAATTGGGGAATCACTAAAGAAAATTCCCCACATAGACCCGACTGAGGTACCCCAAGCAGGAATACCTCCTTCTTTTAAGATCTGTACTATCCCAGAGGATAGGCACCGAGCACTATTTTCCAGGTCGTCGAAAGGATCATTCGCCTCCAAATATCTCAGCTGAGCATTTCCGGCGGCTGTGGCCAGTGGATTCCCAGACAATGTCCCTGCCTGGTATACATTTCCAACTGGGGCAATCCTTTCCATTAATTCTCTTGATCCCCCAAAAGCTCCTACTGGCAGCCCACCACCAATGACTTTCCCAAGAGTCACCAAGTCAGGCTTCACTCCAAATCTTTCTTCTGCACCACCCTTCGCAACACGGAAACCC
>DUCW01000150.1:4903-5191 GCA_012959595.1 Gemmatimonadota bacterium | reverse complement strand
TCATTACTTCATCAAAAACCAGAAGACTACCGTGCTTACTAGTCAAGACTCGCAGTTCCTCTAAAAAACCTTCTTCTGGTAAAATAAGTCCGGAATTACCTAGGGCTGGCTCAACAAATACGCTGGAAATCTGTGGCCCTTTTTTCTCAAACAATTCTTTTAAAAGATCAACATCATTGTAAGGGAGAACTAGAGTAAGAGAGGCAGTAGATTTAGGGACCCCTGGGGAATCGGGCAGACTCAGAGTAGCGATTCCGCTACCAGCAGACACGAGAAAACTGTCACTAT
>DUCW01000150.1:3973-4893 GCA_012959595.1 Gemmatimonadota bacterium | reverse complement strand
TGCACATATTGTTATTTTTCAATCTCCATTTTTGGGAGCTCTACTTCCTTGGCTACAACACCTGCCAGTGCTACGCGGCGGCCGCAGCTATCGCAGTGCGCGCGGCTCTTGCAAGCGCAGCGCGCTCATCGTTGCTTCTGTTCCACTATTAACTAATCGGACCATCTCTACACTCGGAACCATTCTGGTTAACCGTTCTGCTAACTCTACTTCAGCTAGAGTCGGGGTCCCATATGAGGTACCCAGTCTTATCTGTTGATCTAAAGCCTCTACGACCTCGGAATGAGCATGACCTAAAATCAGTGCTCCCCAACTCAAGACATAGTCAATGTATCGACGACCCTCTGTATCGAAGAGGAAGGGACCTTCGCCACGGTCTGTAAAGAAAGGGGATCCTCCTACAGAGCGAAAAGATCTCACGGGAGAATTCACTCCTCCCGGGATTAATTCTTGGGCTCTTTCCCACGTTTCATTCATTTCTGGATTCATCAGTCCACCACTCTTCCTATCAAATCGTATTCCTCTGATTCTTGGATCTCTACAGTGATAAACTCTCCAGGCTTCAGGCCATCTTGAGCGTCCAGGTGTGTTACTCCATCTACATCAGTGGCCTGACCCTTTGTCCTTGCAATACCGAAAGTACCTTTCCCTTCAAAATAAGGTGAGTCTTCAAGGATTTCATCCACTAATACTTCCATTAAAGAACCCACAAGACTGGCATTCTTTTTTGCTGATATATTTCTTTGGAGATCCATTACCTGTTCTAAACGCTCTCTCATCAATGATTCTGAGATTCTCCCGGGCATCTCAGCTGCGTCTGTGCCATCTTCCAAAGAGTAAGTGAATCCACCGACTCGTTCAAAAGCTATTTCTTCTAGAAAATCCATCATTCTCTGGAAATCATCATCTGTTTCACCTGG
>DUCW01000150.1:412-3926 GCA_012959595.1 Gemmatimonadota bacterium | reverse complement strand
CTTAGTGTCAAGTCAGGGATCAAATCTCTCAACCACTGGACTCGCTCTCTAATGATTTTCTGATTCTCTGGTCGACGCATCGACTTCAGGATTTTATCACTTCCATGTTGGATGGGCATGTCGAGGTAAGGAAGAATCGAATTTTCGCTACCGATCAATTCAACAACATCTTGAGTAATCCCAGATGGATACATATAAAACAAACGTAGCCAAGGTATGTCGGTGTCTTGTACCAGAGCACTTAATAATCCAGGGAGAAGAGGAGCTTCTGGATCCTTTCTCCTAAGATCCCGTCCATACCAGGTTGTGTCCTGGGAAATAATGTTTATTTCCTGCACTCCTTGCTGGAAAAGAGCCTGTGCTTCAGCGACCAGCTCAGTTAGAGGAGCAGATCTATGCAAACCTCGGAAACTCGGAATAGCGCAGAATGCGCAGGTATGGTCACAGCCTTCACTGATTTTAAGGAAAGACGTATGGGAACTCTCATTTTCCAATATTCTGAGGGGACGCTCCATGGTGGGTATAGTTTCCACTTCTTCATCTAGAAAACCCCTGTCACGAAGTTCTGGAATTAAGGATCCCATCTCAGTCAAACCAAGAAAAAAATCTACTTCCGGAATCTCCATCTCCAGTTCAAGTTTGTAACGTTCCACCATGCAACCGACAACAACTAAAGCCTTAATGGCCCCTTTTTCTCTTAACTCAGAAGCCTGAAGAATAGTCTCCAACGATTGTTCTTTTGCCGATTGAATAAAACCACAGGTGTTAACCAATATCACATCAGAACCTTCTATTTCTGAAGAGACTCGAGCACCATTGACCACCAGTGTGGCCAGAATTTTTTCGGAGTCGACTGTGTTTTTATCACAACCCAAAGTTATGAGTGCAACCTTAGGTCCTTGTTCAGGGCCCACGGGACCTATAGAAACACTTACTTCAGGAGTATCCCTCGGAACTTCAGGCCTCACTGGATCCGCAACCAATGGGAAAACCGGCAAGTCTCTACGAGTCATCTGATTATGACCCTTGTGCCCTCAGGAGGCACAAAGCGAAACTCTTCATCTTCAAGTTCCATATTCAAACTAATATCCGTAAGCCTGATTTTTCTTATGGATTCGTTAGAATCAAGAACCTCAAGATTGATAATGAGTTCAGTCTCAAGATCTATCCAAACAACCGCAGACCGAAATCCTTGAGGTTCTTTGGGTTCCATAAAAATCCGGTGAGAACGTTGATTATCAATTTCCTCAATGCCCTGATAAACAGCCTTGAATCTGGTCCTGGGATCGGTTAAGAGATTCTTGTAAAAATTGAAGCGGTCATCCGAATTCAACCCCGAAAACCTCAAGACCTGCTGGTCGTCTACGCTCGGATAAAATGTCCAGACAGATTCTCCATCTGCAACAATCAGATCACCGGCAGGTTCACTGAAACGCATCGCAAATTCATTTGGTGGACGCTGACACATCCTTCCTTGCCCAGAACGGATTTGATTGAGAAGTGTAACTTCAATCACTTGATGAAATTGTGCACAAAATGTGTGGACCTGTGCATAATTCTGACTGGCTCCTTCAAGCACAGCGTAAGCTTGCGAATCCTGACCACTGGATGTTCCCGCTATGACCTGCGAAAGTATAACAGGCACAACCCAATGTCTCATGAATAGCACCGACTCTTACCTAAATTCGCTGGATTTGATCAAGAAGCTCCTCACTATTCATTTATCGAACGGCCTGGTCGCCACAGATAGTGTCCAGCTGGTCCATGTCTACAAGGATTTCCCTCCCTTTGGAACCCTCTGGAGGACCCAGAACTCCAGCATCGTGCAGCTGGTCAACAATCCTGGCAGCTCTTCCATATCCTATCTTCAGTCTACGCTGCAGCAATGACGTGGAGCCTTGGTCCTGTACAATACAAACTTCAGCGGCGGCCCTAAAAAGCTCATCCCAGTCAGAAGTCTCATCTTCTAAAGCATTCGAACCCACAGCGTCGTCAATTTCATGTCTACGTTGTTCTTCCAAAATATCAGATTCATCTTCAGGTCGTGCCATCAGTGCATTGCCCCGGCCCCTTTGCTCTACATACCAGCTCATAATTTTATCCGTCTCATCCGTAGAAATATAAGCCCCCTGAATCCTAACAGGTTCATTGGCACCCGGCGGAAGAAAAAGCATATCCCCATTACCTAATAGGGTTTCAGCTCCGTTTTGGTCTAGGATAGTCCTAGAATCGACCTTGGACGCCACCCTAAAAGCAATTCTAGATGGAAAATTCGCTTTGATTAAACCTGTGATAACGTTCACGCTCGGTCTCTGCGTCGCAACTATTAAATGTATCCCGATCGCTCTAGCTTTTTGTGCAAGGGTGATCAGCGGTTTCTCTATATCATTTTTAACTGTCATCATAAGGTCAGCCAACTCATCGATCACCACCACTATATAGGTGAGGACTCTCCCTTTATATTCGCTCTGCTTATAAGGAACAATCTGCTCATAAGAGTCATACCCGTTGAGCTCGAATTGGGGCTCTTTACGCCTCTTATTAAATTCACCAATGGATCTAACTCCATTCAGGCTCAACAGTTTATATCTGCGCTCCATCTCTATCACTGCCCATTTGAGAGCCCTCGCAGCTTTATTAGGATCAGTCACTACACTCTTGCGAAGATGTGGGAGTGCTTTATATGCAGAAAGTTCCACCATCTTGGGATCAAGCATGAGAAGATCAAGGGTTTCTCGCTCATGACGCTGAATTAAACTTGTAATAATCGCATTCAAGCAAACTGATTTTCCAGTCCCCGTGGCTCCCGCTATCAAGATATGAGGCATCTTGGTAAGATCTGCGATATGTGGTTCGCCGTTGATGTCGTTTCCGAGAGCCATTGGCAGAACTTTATCCGGGTTTTTATAAGCTTTAGATTTCAGGATATCCCCAAGCAAGACGAACTCAGCCGTAGGGTTAGGGATCTCTACACCGACAACACCTTTCCCTGGGATTGGAGCAATTATCCTGACACTCTTAGCTTTCATAGCCAAGGCCAAATCCGCTTCCAGATTTTGGATTTTAGAAACTTTAACTCCTTCAGCAGGTTTCACTTCATATTGGGTCACTACTGGTCCTACCGTCTTGAGGAATGGTTTGAGAGTCTCCGGTTCTGTAGGGTCTTCTATACGCTCGACTTCTATATCAAAGGACTTCAATTTTGCTATAAGAAGGTGGCCCAATTTTTCGAGCTCTTCCTCCATGGCAAGACGGGCTCCAGGTTTAGCAGTTTCTAGAGAGGATGTCCACGTCTCACCTAGTTCCATTACTGTTTGACCAGTACTACCATCGGGAACTTCAGTGCCACTCGAAGCCGAGTCCTCGTTGCTTTCTTCATCAATATCTTGTTCATCTTCAACTTCACCAATGTCATCCTTCCAATCTTCATCGACATCGGTACTATTATCTAAAAGTTCCAATGGGATAGTACCTTCAAGGTCTTCCGCAGATTTTTTCCTCTGTAATCCTCTGC
>DUCW01000150.1:0-273 GCA_012959595.1 Gemmatimonadota bacterium | reverse complement strand
AAGGGATGAACCTGCCAGCTCTCCCCACTGCCCCCATTCGCTAACGAAATTCCTATCTACAGTATTGAGAGTCCTGAGAAGGACAGGTCCAAGTAAGAGAAGTCCAATCCAGAGATGGACCCATTTTTTCTTTTTGAGTTTTTTCGAAATCCACCCTTTGACATGAAGAGCCAGTGTGAAAAGCAAAGGAGAAAGAAATATCGAACTTATACCGAAAACAGACATCAAAAAACTTTGGGTATATCCACCTAATTCGCCCATCAAATTTTCGGT
>DUCW01000149.1:14323-17720 GCA_012959595.1 Gemmatimonadota bacterium | reverse complement strand
GTCGATGAAGGGTTTGCGAACGCTCGTTCTGCAATCGTGGACGCTAACGTGACTACCTTGATCACCTCACTGATTCTATTCCAGTTTGGTACGGGTCCTGTAAAAGGATTCGCGGTGACATTGTCCATAGGGATCGTGGCATCTTTTGTTTCTGCTTTGTATGTGACGAGAACGTTGTTTTTGATTCACTTATCTCGCAGGAATTCAACTGACCCAATAAGCATTTGAGATTAAGAAAATGAGACTTTTTGAGAAAGCAAATTACTCGTTTATTGAGAAAACCAGTGCGGCAATTATTTTCTCACTATTACTAATAGTCGCTGGTGTCGTTTCTATGATAATCAACGTCCAGTCTATAGGAAGTTGGCAAAACTACGGGGTCGATTTTTCTGGAGGATCCTTAATCCAAGTCCGTTTCGAAGACGCTGTTTCAGCTGCAGAAATGAGATCTGCACTGGGTGGGGCAGAGGCTCCTCCAATCACACGCTTCGGTGAAGACAACGAATTTGTAGTGCGAGCAGGGCTTGACGGTGAAGAGATGGAAATTGTCAGACAACGAATAGAGCAGCAATTGAGTGCAGCATTCCAACAGAGTTCATTTTCTATAGTACGGACAGAAACCGTTGGCCCTAAGATTGGTGCTGAACTCCAGTCCAAAGCAGGGCTGGCTATTCTCTTCTCGTTTATCTTAACATTGATTTATATCGCTATCCGGTTCCAATTCCGGTTTGGCTTAGCAGCGATTATAGCAACTATCCATGACATTATGATAACCCTGGGGTTTTTGGCACTCTTTAGGATAGAGATCGCTTTGCCGACAGTGGCGGCTATTTTAACCATTGTTGGCTATTCTCTTAACGATACTATAGTTGTTTTTGATAGAATTCGGGAAAATCTCAAGTCGAGAGGAGGTCGTCGGCAAGATCCAGTAGCACTGATTAACCAGTCTATCAATGAAACTTTGCCGAGAACAATTCTTACTTCGGGAACGACTCTTGTGGTCCTTCTGGCTCTTTTAGTTGTTGGAGGTGTGGTAATTCGAGATTTCACCATGGTTCTGATTGTAGGAGTGGTCGTGGGGACATATTCTTCGATATTCATAGCATCGCCAGCACTCTTGAAGATACAGAGAACATTTGATGACAGAGAGCAATTGTCCTCCGGCAAGAAAAAACGGACCAGATCTGTGTCGGTCTCCGCGGGTGTTTGACAGCCATTGTCATCTAACAGACAAGCGGTTTGAAGAAGATCGTTTAGAGACATTCGAGAGAGCATTATCTTGTGGCTTGACTGGGGCAGTTACTATTGCTTCTAATCTGAAAGATGCTCTGTCAGCCGCTGAACTGGCTGGAGCGTCAGAGCACCTTTGGTGCACGGCTGGCATACACCCCCATGAGGTATCACAAGCGACCCCTTTGGCCTTAGAAAAAATCAGTGCATTAGCCTCGAGCAATCCTGGAGTTGTGGCAATTGGAGAAACAGGTCTGGATTTCTATTACGAAAATTCGCTCAAGGAATTACAGGAAAAATGGTTTCGGGAACATCTAAAGTTGTCTAGAGATTTGGATTTACCAACAGTGGTCCACAGCCGTAACGCAGAAGATGACACGATAAGAATCATCGGAGAATTTCAGAACTCTGTTGATTTCGTCTTACATTGCTTTACGGGAAAAGTGGATTTCCTTAATGCCGGGATTGATCTGGGAGGTTACGTCTCATTTTCTGGGTTGATAACTTTCTCTAATGTCGAGATGGATGAAGTTATACGGTGCGTTCCGGAAGACCGAATTTTAGTTGAAACAGATTCTCCGTATTTAGCTCCGGTACCTTACCGAGGCAAAAGAAATGAACCTGCGTATGTCCAAAAAATCATAGAGGAGTTAGCCCGAATAAGAAATCAGGAATGGGAAGATATGGTGGAGATAACCACTGCAAATGCGAAACGTTTTTACGGCATTGAAATGTAATGTCAGGAACCATCCAAATTCTTCCAGATGTAGTCGCCAATCAAATTGCAGCTGGAGAAGTGGTTGAGCGACCGGCGTCTGTAGTAAAAGAGCTTGTAGAGAATGCACTGGATGCTAAGGCAACAAGAATCAGAGTTGAAATCCGGAGTGGGGGCAAGGGATTTATCAGTGTAACAGACAATGGATCTGGCATGGTCAGAGAGGATTCTCTGTTGTGCATCGACAGACATGCTACCAGTAAGATTAGACTTGCAGATGATTTGAGATCTATTTCGACATTTGGATTTAGAGGGGAAGCCCTTTCGTCGATAGTGGCAATTTCAAGAGTTAAAATTTGGACTAAAGCAAATGTCGGAGAGACGGGCACTTTGATTAAGGTAGCAGGAGGGGTAATAACAGGCCTGGAGGATATTGCCAGGCAACGTGGTACGACAGTTGAAATTTCTAATTTATTCTACAACGCTCCGCCTCGGAAAAAATTTCTGAAATCTGCCTCTGCCGAAACCAGGGCAGTTAGTGAGGTGGTCCACATGTACGCCTTGGCAAATCCATCAGTTGCTTTTTCACTTAGATCTAACAATCGGATCTTGTTGGATATTTCTCCAGTGAGAGACTTGTCTTCCAGAATCACTTCACTTTGGGGATCGTCTGCTGCGGGTGAATTGATTCCAGTGTACTCAACATCGGGAGAGGTTGAAGTTCAAGGACTTATCCAAAGGCCTGACTATGTGAAGAAAGGTTTTCGCCGTGCTTACTTGTTTGTTAACGGAAGGCCGTTTCGTAGTTCCCAATTGCACTCCGCTGTTGACAGGGGTTATCGCACCACAATAGCGGAGGCGATCAAAGGGTGGTTTTTTATCTACTTGAATTTGCCATCTCACCTTGTAGATCCCAATGTGCACCCTACCAAGGCAGAGATTCGATTCGATGAATCGTGTAAGGTCGAGGAATTGGTTGAAAACGGAGTCAGAGGTGCTCTCAGCTCCAAAGACAGTGCTGCATCATTCCAAAATCAAATAGCAACATCAGCAATCGGGCCTAAACACACAACTTTAGTCAAAGAGCAAGAATCTCATTCAGAAGAAACTCAAACTGCTCTGTTTGTCTCATCCAGAGGTCATTGGACCGAATCGGAAGAAGAAGGTTTAGAAGCTGATAATGTTCCGATTAAGAAAATGAGCAGATCTACTGTGGTGGGCCAACCGAATCCTGGATTATTGCAAGTACTTAATACCTACATCTTAGCAGAGACCCAAGAAGGATTGATCATCATCGATCAGCACTCCGCACATGAGAGAATTTTGTTTGAGAAGATTCTGCAAACAATGGAAAGCGAATCAAAAACTGGACAGAGGCTTCTTTTCCCACTGACCATTCGACTGTCCAGATCTGAGTATGAAGAGACTCTAGAGTTGAGTGGGGTTTTCAAG
>DUCW01000149.1:12748-14313 GCA_012959595.1 Gemmatimonadota bacterium | reverse complement strand
TGGATTTGAAATTGAAGGTTTCGGTGGTGACACCGTAATAGTGTACTCCGTTCCCAATCCACATCCCTATTTCGATCCTGAACGTTGTTTTAGAGAAATGCTTCAAGAGTTGATGGAAGGATCTGATTTGACCAGATCTGCTAAGAATCAACACGAAAAGATAGCCATGGTCTTCTCGTGTAAAAGTGCTATCAAGGCAGGTCAGGAATTAGCAGAGGAAGAGATGCAAGAACTGTTCGATCGATTGTTTGCTACGGCACTTCCTTATCATGACGTACACGGGCGTCCTACCATCATTAGATTGGGCAAGGGAGAATTAAAGTCCAAGTTCGGCCGGTGAGAGATTTCCTGGCGATAGTGGGAGCAACCGGAACCGGGAAAACCGGGCTGTCGATTGCTATAGCCAAACATCTTGAAGTAGAGATTATTTGCATGGACTCAAGGCAGAGTTATATCGGTATGGACATTGGTACCGACAAAATTTCCAAGGAAGTACGCAAAATTGTCCCACATCATGGTTTCGACATTAGGTCTCCCGATGAAAGCTATAGTGCCGGGCAATTTGCTAGGGATGCCGCCAGTTGGATCAAGGAGATCAAAGGCAGGAAATGCGTTCCTATGTTAGTGGGTGGGACGGGACTCTTTTTGCGTGCGATCACCCATCCTATTTTCAGAGAGCCAGAGGTGGAAGAGTCACGTAGGAGGTCTATTCGAGAGCTCCTGACTGATTTACCAAGAGCTAAACTGGAACATTGGGTCAGATTGCTGGATCCTGATCGTGCAAAAATTGCAATCCAGGGAGGTCCTCAAAGATTGAGCCGGACCATTGAGGTGGCCCTTCTGACTGGAAGAAGTCTTTCTTGGTGGCACAAAATAGGTGCATCGGATCAGAAACCATTAAGTGGTATGGTTGTAGTTCTAGAGGTGCCTAGAGGAGTGTTAGATGCTCGAATTAATAATCGAGTTAACAAAATGGCAGAAGAGGGGTTGATCATTGAGGTTCAAGGATTACTTGATGCTGGGTTCAAGGTAGGGGATCCAGGAATGACGGGTACAGGATATCGGGAAATAGCCAGTTATGTGGAAGGTCTATGTAGTCTGGACCAAGCCCTTGAAATAATGAAGATGCGCACTAGGAAATACGCTCGCAGACAAGTTACTTGGTTCAAAAATCAACACGAGGCTGGTACTTTACGCGTAGATGGAACAGAATCTCTAGAGATTCAATGTTCAAAAATTCTCACAGAATGGACCAGGACAGATGGAATGTAATCGGGTCTGTGGAGGCTTTTCACTATGAAGATTGGCATTACTTGCTATCCGACCTATGGAGGTTCTGGGGCAGTGGCTACGGCGTTAGGTAGTCAGTTGGCTTCGAGGGGGCATGAGGTCCATTTTATTTCTTATGCTCAACCATTCCGATTGGGGGGTTTTAATGAACGTATTTTCTTCCACGAAGTAGAGATAGAGCATTATCCGCTTTTCGAATATCCCCCATATGCTCTTGCTCTGGCTGTTACGATATACGACGTAGTTCGCACCCACGATTTGGATTTGGTTCACGT
>DUCW01000149.1:5880-12629 GCA_012959595.1 Gemmatimonadota bacterium | reverse complement strand
TCGTTCCAACCGATCACTCAGTTTTCGATCCATAAGTCGGACGGGATAACCGCCGTCTCAGATTTCCTAAGAAATGAAACTATACGTGATTTTGATGTACCTCCAGAACGTGTCAAGGTTATACCAAATTTCGTGGGGTCTGCTGCTGGAAGATCGTCCGAGCGTGGTCGTTATCGTTATACTCTGGCTGAGAAAGGTGAGAAAATAGTGATGCATGTATCAAATTTTCGGCCGGTCAAGCGAGTTTCGGATGTAATTGACACTTTTGCTGGTATAGTAGAAAAGATGCCGTCAAGACTGGTGATGGTTGGAGATGGTCCCGAGCGATCTGCTGCAATGGATCAGGTCAATGCACTAGGGCTTTCAGACAAAGTCAGCTTCTTGGGAAAACACTCTTATGTTGATGAACTGTTATCTAGTGCTGATCTATTCCTGCTGCCTAGTTCTTCAGAGTCGTTTGGTTTGGCAGCTCTGGAGGCAATGGCTGCTGGCACTCCAGTGGTAGCAGCTAATGTTGGAGGTCTAAGGGAAGTGGTTGCCGATGGGAAGACTGGGTTTCTCTGCAAAACTGGAGACATCAAAGCAATGACAGATCACAGCCTCCATCTTTTATCTGACCCCGTGCTTTGGGAATCCTTCAGTAAAATGGGTCTCAGTGTTGTGGAAGATCAGTTTTCAGCAGCCGAAGTAGTACCTCGGTACGAGGAATTTTATGCTGAAGTCTTAGGTTCTAAGTGACCGTTTGGGAGAGTGTTATCCTAGGAGCTCTCCAGGGGATCACAGAATTTCTGCCAGTTTCTAGCTCTGGACATTTGGCAGTAGTCAGAAACCTTCTGGATATTGAACTCCCTGGGGTACAGTTCGAAGTAGCTTTACACCTAGCAACATTAGTTTCGGTATTGACGGTCTATCGGACTCCTATAAAGGGTCTTTGTTTTGGCTTCGTGCAGAGAGATCGCACTACTTTGACATATCTCTCGATGTTAGTAGTGGCATCTATTCCTGCGGCTTTCATAGGTTTATGGGGCAACCAGATGTTGGAAGCTCTATTTTTGAATCCATGGGTTCCAGTTGTAGGCTTCTCGGTGACTGGTCTGATACTATCGAGTATTAGTTTGAAACCGACTGGAGAGAGTAAAGGAAGTATTACTGTATTCACTGCTATGGTAGTGGGCTTGGCTCAGGCGTGTGCATTAGTTCCTGGGATTTCCCGATCTGGAGTTACTGTTGCAACAGCTCTTTGGTTGGGGATCGATGACGAAGAAGCTTTAAAGTTTTCATTTCTGGCTTCGATCCCAATCATACTCGGAGCGACCTTGCTCCAGGTCGTAGAATTACCATACCAAGAACTCGATCTGAATAAAATTAATTTATTTATAGGAATGGCTATTGCGAGCGTCACTGGAATCTTAGCAATAAAATATTTTCTGGTGGTACTGCAGAGAAAAATCATACATAGGTTTGCAATCTATTGTTGGAGTTTGAGCATTATTTTGGCCTTTTATTTGATATTCTCGGGTTGACTGGAGGATGCAACCAACTTGGGAGGGGAAATCTGTGGCAGACTGGCAGGCCAATTGGGAGGTGCCTTTACTAGAGATACATGAGACTCTCACATCCACCAATTCACGTGCTAGAGATCTCCTCAGAGAAGGTGGCTCATCTTTCAGTACCGTTATTGCCCAAACTCAAACAGAGGGTAGAGGTCGCAATGGCAACTATTGGCATTCACCAAAAGATATGGGATTGTGGATGTCTTTCCTCTTACGTCACTCTATCCAAGATCCTCCCAATTTGGTTTCCACTCTTACTGGTCTCGCCGTAGTTGATGCGATTGATTCGGTTTCCGATACGTCGCGACTTGGAATTAAGTGGCCGAACGATATAGAGATTAACGGAAAGAAAGTTGGAGGTATTTTATGTGAGACATGTGGCAGGGAATCAGTAGTGGTAGGAATCGGTTTGAATGTTATACAGGAGCAGGATGATTTCCCTGCTTTCTTAGCAGAGAAAGTCACCTCCATAGGTATGGCTTCCGGTAAAGCAGTGAGTCTCGCTGAACTTGCAGGCTCAATCCTTTTGCATTGTAAGATTTTGCTTGATCCTTTACCCACTGTTTTGCCTGTGGGATTGATTGAAAAATTAGAGAGAAGGTCAACTTTGATTGGTATGAAAGTGCCTTTATCGGATGGTCAAGAAGGTTCAGTGCTAGGGTTTTCACCCCTTGGTGCTATGCTTGTTATGGCGGAAGGGAGCTTACGTCATATAAATTCTACCAGTGCCGTTCGATCATACACAGAGATTCCAAAATAATGACTGACCTGAAAATGAGAAAATTAAGATGGACTTGGTAGTCGATATTGGGAATAGTGAAACCGTTTTTGGATTGGTCCAGGATGAAGGTTTGGAAGTGGTTGATCATTGGAGGGTTAAGACGAGCAGGGATAGGACCACCGATGAATACGAGAGTCTGCTGAACTCCATGATGAAAACTAGGGGAGTTCCCCTAGATGAGTTAAGGAAAACGGTCGTTGGTTCGGTAGTTCCGGCTCACACGCCTGTTGTAGTCAAAGGACTGGAAGGACTTCTAAAACAGACTTGTGTAATAGTGAACTCTGAGAGTTCTCTTCCTATAACTCTAGAGGTGGAAGAACCTTTGACCGTTGGAATTGACAGGATAGTGAACACCTTAGCCGCCAAGGTGCTTTACGACAGAGATGTCTTAGTGGTTGATTTTGGCACGGCTACATCATTCGATTGTATCACGGCTGATGGGGTCTTCATCGGGGGAGTGATCGCTCAAGGATTAGAAGCAGGAGTCGATTGGCTGACCCATCGGACTGCCAAGCTCCCGTCAGTTGAACTAATGGCTCCAAAGAGGGTAATCGGGAAGAGAACAGAGGAATGTATTCAAAGTGGCATTTTTTATTCCTCAGTGGATGCGGTGGATGGAATAGTTCGGCGAATTCAGCGAGAGTGGGGCATTTCAGATCTGACAGTGATTGTAACAGGAGGGTATGGTGAACTTGTTAGGCCACATTTAAATACAGCAAATTACTTTGAACCCTTTCTAACCTTATATGGACTTGCACTAGCAGGGCGCTTCATAATGAACGGGTCTGTTACAACCAGCTAGGATAGGGCCTTTCCTTCACCCGTTGACAGTTCGGTTTGTCACATTAGTTTTCGGTCCCTACCGGCGTGCTCCTTTATTGCACGTCGGACAGGGTTTCACGTTTTGATGAAGCGATAATTTAACCAGCAGGCAGGAGGCATTTCGGATGTCGACGAAGGATGTAGCGAGCATTAAGCCACTTGCGGATCGTGTGGTTGTTCTTCCAGTTGAAGAAGATGAGCAGATGCGGGGAGGACTTTACATACCAGATACCGCAAAAGAGAAGCCCCAATCGGGGCAGGTTGTGGCTGTAGGAGAAGGGAAGTTGTCTGATGAAGGTGTCCGGATAAGTCCTGATGTCTCTGTTGGACAGGTGGTTTTGTATGGGAAGTATAGTGGTACGGAGGTGAATGTGGGTGGAGAAGATTACCTCATTCTCCGGGAATCAGATATTCTAGCTGTCATTGGCTAGGAGTGGAGACTTCCTTCATGGAAGTAAGTTTAAGACAGATTTAATTCTAAGAATTATACTCAGGAGTAATTAAGAAATGGCTGCGAAAGAGCTTGTTTTCGACGTTGATGCTCGTGCTCGCCTCAAAGCTGGGGTCGATCAGTTGGCTCAGGCTGTGAAGGTCACACTGGGCCCAAAAGGGCGAAATGTTGTGTTGGATCGGAAATTCGGGTCTCCTACTGTCACAAAAGATGGAGTGTCTGTGGCTAAAGAGGTAGAATTGGAAGATCCAGTGGAAAATATGGGTGCTCAAATGGTCAAGGAAGTGGCGACAAAAACGTCTGATGTTGCCGGTGATGGAACTACTACAGCAACGATTCTTGCCCAAGCTATTTATGGCGAAGGTCTTAAGAACGTCACTGCTGGTACAAATCCGATGGGGATAAGGCGTGGAATTGACCAGGCCGTTGATAAAGTGGTGGAGGTTTTACATGATCTTTCTACTGACACACAGGGAAAGAATGAAATCGCTCAAGTTGGAGCCATTTCTGCAAATAATAACGCGGAAATTGGTGATTTGATTGCTGACGCTATGGAAAAAGTAGGAAAAGATGGAGTGATTACAGTGGAAGAAGCTAAAGGACTTGCGACCACTTTGGAGACTGTGGAAGGTATGCAGTTCGATCGTGGTTACTTGTCGCCATATTTCGTGACTGACACTGAGCGCATGGAAGCAGTAGTTGAAGATCCTATGATTCTTATCCATGATAAGAAAGTTTCTTCTATGAAGGATTTACTTCCGATTCTTGAGAAAGTTGCCCAGATGGGGAAACCTCTTTTGATCATAGCAGAGGATGTCGAGGGAGAAGCCTTGGCGACTTTGGTCGTTAACAGGTTGAGAGGGACACTGAAGGTTTGTGCTGTCAAAGCTCCAGGTTTTGGTGACAGGCGTAAGCAGATGCTTGAAGATATAGCATGTCTCACTGGTGGCCAGGTAATTTCCGAAGATGTTGGATTCAAGCTAGAAAATACGGTGACCAGCGATTTGGGATCCGCTAAGCGTGTAGTGATAGACAAAGACAATACGACTATTGTCGATGGAGCTGGAGAGAGAAAAAAAATCCAAGGCCGAATCGAAGAGATTAAAGCGGCAGTGAATAAGTCGACGTCAGACTATGATACCGAGAAACTCCAAGAGCGCTTGGCTAAACTTTCCGGTGGTGTCGCAGTAATTAATGTTGGAGCGGCTACAGAGACTGAGATGAAGGAAAAAAAGGCTCTGGTTGAGGACGCCCTGCATGCTACTCGAGCAGCTGTAGAGGAAGGCATAGTTCCAGGTGGTGGAGTCGCCCTGGTTCGAGCACAAAGTAGCTTGGAGGATTTCACTGTAGATGGGCACGATGAGCAGGTTGGAGTGGATATTTTAAGAAGAGCACTCGAAGCTCCAATTCGCCAGATTGCTATCAATGCTGGGAAAGAAGGATCCATCGTTGTAGCGAAAGTTAGAGGGGGAGAGGATGCTTTTGGGTATAATGCTCAGACGGAGGAATATCAGGACTTAGTAGAAGCTGGAGTTATAGATCCCACTAAGGTGGTACGTACTGCCCTGCAGAATGCCGCTTCTATTGCTGGATTACTTCTGACCACGGAAGCAGTGATAGTTGACAAACCTGAAGCTGATGGGCCCGCCATGCCTGCTATGCCTGGCGGCGGCGGAATGGACGGAATGTACTAAAAAGTCCTAAGTCGCTACTCCATGGCTTAGAGATATTGGGCTCATGTCTCCCCCGCGCCTTTCTTTCGAAGGGTGTCGGAGGCATGGGCTCTTTCTCATATTGGGTTGGTAGCGGTCTCGATGCTGATTCTGATTTTTGGGGTTTACTATTCTAAATAAGTCTGGTCCAGTGTTCTTCAAGGACGAGTTGATGTCGGATCGAGTGGCCCATTCACTGGCCTGCTCGGCGAGAGACGAAGAGGAGTTCACAAGATGTCAGAAGTTAGAGTTAGATTGCCTGACGGATTAGTCCTAGAGATGTCAGAAGGTTGTACAGTACACGATGTAGCCCTAGCTATAGGTCCTGGATTGGCCAAGGCCGCAGTGGTTGGGGAGGTAGACGGAAAAACTCTCGAGTTGTCGTCAGTTGTCTCTGATGGTTCCTCAGTAAAGATTCTCACAGATAGAGATTTAGAGTCCTTGAATGTATTGCGCCATTCAGCGGCCCATGTGTTGGCAACTGCAGTTCGGGAGGTCAGACCAGATGCATCTATTGGGTTTGGTCCAGCGATAGAGGACGGATTTTACTACGATTTTGGTGTTTCTGAACCATTTACTCCTGAGGACCTGGAACTGTTTGAGCAAAAGATGAATCAAGTAGTAAAGGAAGACTACAGATTTGTCCGTCAGGTTGTGACTAAAGAAGAGGCAAGAGAGTTGTTCTCTGATGATGATCTCAAATTGGAAAGATTGGAAGAATTTACTGGTGAGGAAGTGATAACCGTCTACTATAACGGTCCTTTCCTCGATCTCTGTAAAGGTCCTCATATCAGTTCTACTGGGATACTAAAACATTTCAAACTATTGTCGGCGGCCGGTGCTTATTGGAGAGGGGACGAAAACCGGCAGATGCTGCAGCGAATATACGGGACTGCCTTTTTTTCCAAGAACCAGCTAAGAGCACACCTCGATAATTTAGAGGAGGCCAAGAAACGGGACCACCGAATCCTCGGCAGGGAATTGGATTTGTTTTCTACCGATAGCCGTGTTGGTGCGGGTTTGATTCTCTGGCACCCAAAGGGAGCCATTGTGAGGAATGAAATAGAAAGATTTGAGCAAGATTTGTTGACTAAACATGGTTATGAGCAGGTGTTCACTCCACACGTCATGAATGAGAGAATATTCGAGATTTCAGGACATTTAGAGAATTTTAAGGAGTGTATGTTTGGGCCAATAGAAGTAGAAGGTAGCTACTATCGTCCTAAACCTATGAATTGTCCAGGACACATAGCGATATACCAGTCCAAGCAACGCTCATACAGAGATTTACCCATCAGGATGGCTGAGTTTGGTACTTGCTATCGTTATGAGCGCAGTGGAGTTCTGCATGGGATGTTACGGGTTCGTGGTTTCACCCAAGACGATGCACATATATTCTGCACACCGGAACAGGTAGAGCAAGAGATAAT
>DUCW01000149.1:4341-5829 GCA_012959595.1 Gemmatimonadota bacterium | reverse complement strand
ATCCGTACAATATCGAAGTGGCAACAAAACCGGAAGATAAAGCATTGGGATCCGATGCAGACTGGGATGCGGCACTTGGGGTGCTTACGCGCACACTGAAGAATAGGGGTGTGCATTTTGAGTACGATCACGGTGGGGGAGCCTTTTACGGTCCTAAATTGGATTTTAAACTCATCGATGCAATTGGTCGAAAATGGCAGGGTCCCACTGTTCAGCTAGATTTTAATCTTCCTGAGAGGTTCGATCTGGAGTATGTGGGCGAAGACAACGAGAAGCACCGACCTGTTATGCTGCATCGAGTTTTAGTTGGTTCTATGGAAAGATTCGTCGGAGGCCTAATTGAGCATTATGCTGGTGCATTTCCGTTGTGGTTGGCACCTGAGCATATTCGTGTTCTACCTATTTCAAACCACCTGAGAGGACCAGCTGAAAAGTTACAGAAAGAATTGATGGAGAGTGGAGTGAGGGCGACTGTGAGAGAGAGAGAGACTCTCGGTTACCGAATCCGCGATGCTGAAATGTCAAAGATCCCCTACATGGCAGTGATCGGTAAAGAAGAAGAAAAGAACGGAACAGTTGCTCTCCGGAAGAGGGGCCTGGCGAATAAACAGGAAGTCATGACAAATAGAGAAGTAGTGGAAAGGCTGAAGGAAGAGATAGAAAGAAGGTCATTGCCTTGACGAGCACCTTTGTCTAGATGATCTTCTAGCACAATGCTTTTTAAATATTATTAAGTGAGTCTTGTGATGTAGTGGCTCCACCTTTTGGTCCTTATGGGAAATTAAGCGATCACTGGGTCGAAAAATCTTGGTAAAAAGGATGGGGTGGGAGTCTTTCCTGATTACACAAGAAATTTTTGGCCCGATTAATTCGGGCCTTTTGCATGTTATTAACAATCCCGCCATCAACTCAAATTTATAGTCAAGGAGATCAAGATCAGCGAACAGAAAGTTCTTGTTAACGAGCAGATAAAAACCAGTCCAATACGTTTAATCGATGAGGAGGGAGGTCAGGTCGGTATAGTTCCAGTGGGGCAAGCCCAGGAACTTGCTCAGGAAAGGAACTTAGATTTAGTGGAGATCGCGCCAGACAGTCAGCCCCCAGTCTGTAAATTGATGAATTACGGGAAATATAGGTACGAGCTTCAGAGGGCCGCTCGGGAAAATAAAAAGAAACAACACAATGTCCAAGTGAAAGAAGTGAAATTCAGGCCAGGGATTGCAGAACACGATTACGATTTCAAGACTCGTCATGCACGGAGATTTCTTAAAGAAGGGAACAAAGTGAAGTTAACGATGATGTTTCGAGGGAGACAGAATGCTTATCCCGAATTGGGACGAGAGGTTTTGGACAGGGTGGCGGAGGATCTTAAAGACGTTGGCAAGGCGGAAGCTTATCCTCGTTTGGAAGGCAGGGTGATGTCGACAATTTTGGCACCCCTCAAGTGAATTTTTCAGATAGTTTCGTTGTCTAGGAGTTTAAATAAAT
>DUCW01000149.1:500-4326 GCA_012959595.1 Gemmatimonadota bacterium | reverse complement strand
AGGCAACTGGAAAGACCCAGAAGATTGAAATTAAGGATTCATCCGGTTTAGAAAAGGATGAGATCGAAACAATGAAACGCGAAGCAGAGTCACATGCTGACGAAGAAGTCGGTAAAACGGAAGAGACGTTTGCGATCGTCAACTTTAGTCAGTGCAGCAGACTTAAAACGAATGAAGAGACTTTTACCAGGATCCTAGTGGAATAAAGGAGGCAAAGATGCCGAGGACAACATCAGCTCCCGCTAGGAACAAGCGGAAGAAGAAGATTTTTAAAGAGGCCAAGGGGTATTTTGGAGGAAGAAAAAACCTCTTTCGAACAGCAAAAGATGCAGTTGAAAAAGGTTGGGAACATGCATACCGTGACCGCAAAAATAAAAAGAGAACTTTTCGAAGGCTGTGGATCACACGTATAAATGCAGCGGCGAGACAGAACCAACTATCGTATTCCCATTTTATGAATGGTTTAAAGAAGTCTGGTGTCGCTCTAAACAGAAAAGCTTTAGCTGATCTAGCAGTACGTAATCCAGAGGCATTCAGTGCTTTAGCAAACCGCGCGAAGGAACAGTTGGAGAAATCCTAGTCGAATCTTGGCCTAAAGAAATTTATTGATCCTATTGTTGCTGGGAAAAACCTGGTGAATTAAAGAATCTACTTCAAACAATCACCAGTGGTTTTCAAGTTGAATGGTGTAAATAGTAGCTTTCACTTTATTGGCGGGTAGTTCCGAATGAGTCCTAAAATTGACCTTTTAAATAGCCTTTCTGAGATTGAGCAGTCAGCTTTAATTAGGATCTCCGAAGCTGTCAGCCCGGAAGATCTAGAAGCCTTAAAGATTTCATTACTGGGCAGAAAAGAAGGTCAGCTGTCTCAGATTCTAAAGAGAATAGGCGTAGTTAAATCATCAGAAAGAAAGATAGTAGGGGCAGAGGCGAATAGGATAAAGAAAGTTCTGACGGTAGCCCTTGGGACTGCACAAACGAATTTAGAAACTGCTAATAAGGATATGTCCAGCTTTTTTGATGTCACTCTTCCTGGAAGAGAACAATGGAAAGGTTCCGAACATCCGATTAACCAAGTGATCGACGAAGTCTGGCAAATTTTCCGATCTATGGGTTTCACTAGAGTCCGAGGCCCTGAGATAGATTCCGAATGGTATAATTTTGAAGCCTTGAATACTCCACTCGATCATCCAGCAGCTGACCAACAAGATACTCTATATCTAAAAAATTCTGGACTCTTAAGGAGTCATACTTCTCCAGTACAAATCAGAACTCTCGAAAAATATTCACCACCGATTCGTGTTCTTGCCCCAGGGATGGTATATAGGCGAGATACATATGACGCGACCCATACACCTGCTTTCCATCAAATAGAAGGCTTGGTAGTCGATGAAGGCATTACCTTCGTCGACTTCAAAGCGACCCTGTCTGAATTTTCCAAAAGATTTTGGGGATCAGGTACAAAGGTACGGTTTCGGCCATCATTTTTCCCTTTTACCGAACCAAGTGCTGAAGTAGATGTCAAACGTATTGTCATTAGAGACGGCCAAAAAGTTGAGACTGACTGGATTGAAGTAATGGGAGCTGGAATGGTGGATCCTAATGTCCTAGAAAACGTAGGGTATGATCCAGAACGCTATACCGGGTTTGCCTTTGGTATGGGCCCAGGTCGAATGGCTCTTCTGAAATATGGCATACCAGATCTTCGGATGTTTTTTCAGAATGATGTTCGATTCTTGTCACAATTGCTACATGGACAAATTCGATGAATATCTCCTATTCTTGGCTGAAAGAAATCGTTCCAGACATGAAAATGGAACCCGAAGGAGTGGCGGAGCATCTCGCTTCTCGCGGTGCACCGGTAGATATCAAAGGAGGAGGCGGGGTTGGGTTAGGAAGTGTAGTAGTGGGGAGAGTGAAATCAGTTAAGAAACATCCCAATGCAGATAGGCTTTCCATTTGTGAGGTTGATAATGGAAAAGAGATTCTCCAAGTAATCTGTGGTGCTCCTGTCATTAAGGAGGGAGGGCATTATCCGTTCGCAGGTGTTGGTTCGGAGCTTCCAAATGGTATGAAACTGAGAAAAGCTAAAATAAGAGGCGAATTTTCCAACGGGATGCTTTGCTCTGAAATGGAATTAGATCTAGGGATAGATCAGAGTGGAATAATGCTGTTACCCGAATCTGTCTCTCCGGGGGAACCGTTGATAGAAGTATTGTCTTTGGGAGAAGTTATTCTTGAAGTTGAAGTTACTCCGAATAGGGGTGATTGGTTATCACATATGGGGCTAGCCAGGGAAGTTATTTCTACTGGTCTCGAAAATTTACAACTTCCTGCGATTCCCGGGTCAGTAGATCTGGCAGTCGAAACTAAAACGTGTCAGCAAGAAATTAGTGATAATGGAGTGAGTATACGCATTGATTCACCAGATTTATGCTACCGCTTCCTGGGCGTAGTGATTAACGGTGTGGCCGTCCGACCTTCACCGGACTGGTTAGTAAAGAGGCTTGCTGCGGTTGGCCAACAATCGATCAACAATGTCGTGGATGCTACCAATTATGTGATGTTGGAATTGGGCAATCCGATGCATGCCTATGATTTAGATAAGATGGAAGGCGGACGAATTATAGTGCGAAATGCAAGTGTGGGAGAAAAAATAGAGGCTCTAGATGGTATAGAGTACAATCTTACTAGTGATATGTTACTGGTGTGTGACCAGTCTTCCCCTCAGAATATTGCTGGTGTGATTGGAGGTATGCATTCCTCAGTGACTGAAGATACTGTGAATATTTTTTTGGAGTGTGCCTTGTTCCAGCCCAAGTCAGTGCGACAGACTTGCAAGAAACTTGGAATTGCAACTGATGCGAGCTATCGATTTGAAAGGGGTGTGGATCCAGAAGGTCATTTGAGTGCTGTCAAGCGTGCACTTGAAGTCATCCTAGCAATTGCGGGTGGAGAACCAGGTCAGTCTATACTAGAAGTAGTGCCCAAACCCCATACATCGAATCTCCTCCCACTACGTCTAAGTAGGGTGGAGGCGGTTCTTGGCCTTTCATTTCCCGCAGATGAATTACAGAGGATTTTTTCTTCAATTGGTTTTGGAATCGAGCGATCAGAGAAAGGTGTTGTTTCGGTTAAGATTCCGAGCTATCGAAGCTACGATGTACTTCGGGAGATAGATCTGATCGAAGAGATCGCACGTGTTCATGGCTATGATCGTTTCCCCGAGGATCTCAGCCCCTATCTTGCGAGCAGTGTTCCGGATGACCCTTTGTTTGGATTGGAAGAGGATGTCCGAAAAAGTTTTATGGATGCGGGCATTCTCGAAGCGATTAATCCGGCATTCGCTAATCCCAAGGAAGGTGATGTGGAGATCTTGAATCCAATTTCCTTTGAAGAAAGTTGTCTTAGAAATTCTTTGGTTCCTGGACTTTTACGGAATTTAGAAGGTCGACAAGAGACGTACGTTTATTTGAAATAGGAACTGTATTCAGAGAAGCAGCAAGTAGTGTTGATGAAGAAGGGAGGGAGGCAACTAATGTGGCTGCTGTTATGACAGGGAGCAGAATACCACACCATTGGTCTCAGAATAAACCAGACCCTATTGATTTTTGGATGATCAAGCGAATTGTAAGTGACGCCTTAGAAGTATCGGGATGGAAGACGATGTCTCTGAAACCAAGTGTCAAGGATAGTGGCCTGTGGGTTCAGGAGAGAGCTGCCACGATAATTTGTGGAGACCAAGAGATTGGTGCTTTTGGACAGATTTTATCTGAACGATTTGAATCTCCTAAGTGGGCTGGTGAAGTCTGGGCTTTAGAGTTCAT
>DUCW01000149.1:0-490 GCA_012959595.1 Gemmatimonadota bacterium | reverse complement strand
ATATTGACGAGTGGCAGGAATTGGCAGAGAGTTATTTGAAGGAGATGACTGGGATTATTGATAGTTTGTTGGAGAGTAAGGAGGAGTTATTTTTCAGACCCCTTCCACAGTATCCTAGTGTAGATAGAGATCTAGCTCTGTTATTGGGCCTTGGGGTGTCCTCAGAAGATGTTATCAGTAAAATCGTGGAAGCAGGGGGAGGACTTTTAAAGGAAATTTCGATTTTCGATGTGTATGAGGGTGATGAGATACCTGATCAGAAGATTTCTCTAGGGATCCGGATGCGGTTTCAATCTTTTGAGCGTACTTTGACAGATGCTGAGGTGGATATAGGTGTCGAAAAGATAGTGAGAAATCTGGCGGAGGATCTGAGTGTCCAGCAACGACTATAGAGAGAAAAACCAAGTCGCCCTCAAACACTTGAAAAACTCCGTAAAGGACTTCGCGTAAAACTAGGCGAAGCTCTTGACCCGAATCATAATGCCGAGAC
>DUCW01000148.1:2314-2954 GCA_012959595.1 Gemmatimonadota bacterium | reverse complement strand
GCCGGCACATCGACACCTTCAGTAAGGCATCGAGCATTGGTGATGAGAGACTGAGGTGCTGCTGCAAATTCTTTTACGGTCATTTTCGCTGATTGTCTCAGATCATACAGTGGTGCAAATCCTTCGAATGGTGTTATCATGTTGTAGAATTCAGATACCAAACAATCCTTAAATTTTCCTACATTTAAGAAGGTGTCCGGCTTCACATGTCTTTGTCCCCTAACATAGTCTTTCTCCACTCCAGTCATATTTGAGAAGTATACGCTAACCGCGTCTGCTTCAGTCATGTCGGCAAAGTTATTCCAGGCAAATCCTACTGCGTCCGTTCCTTCATCAGCCACTCTGTAGTTGTCTAGGATTTCTTCCCCTGTCATGATGGACATGAGTACTCTAATTTTCTCTTTTCCATCGAAAGGGCCGCCATCTAACTTTAGGTGTTCTCCTAAAGATTTTGACGCCTCCCTGACGTTTTTGAGCTGTTTTGCTCGGTCTGCTTGAGCCATGATGATTGGAATCGGATTCGGAACTTGTCTTCCAGCTATCCCAACATTGTGTGGATCGCCGTCTGGTGGTCCTGGAGGATCCGGTGGATCTTCTTCTCCTCTCACCGGTAGTGATCTTGTTCAATGAATCCGTTGGA
>DUCW01000148.1:447-2304 GCA_012959595.1 Gemmatimonadota bacterium | reverse complement strand
GCTCTACTTATATGACAGCCTTCCCCCAATGCTTCTAGTTCTTCTTATTGGTCTTCCACTCATATATCAGGAGCAAGTAACTATTCTTCCCTATCAATTTTCAGGATACTGATTATAGCATTCAAATATAATCCTATAAAATCATAGGTAGGGCCTCTCTGCCCTTCGTGAAATTCTGTAGCAGGGCTTAAATGCAATGATCCGTCTTCAATATTTTCTATAAGGCCGAGATATATAGTTGATTCGTCTTGGTAGGTTATTCTAACTAAGTCTTTTCTTTTATACTGTTCCATTTGTTTGTTGCTTAATCTAATAGTTATTCAAATTTCGTGGTATCTCTTATATTTTTCTTCCAAAGTTCTCTCTTACCTCATCTCAACTTGACTCACTGACGAACTAACTATCTAACTAACTTGAGCAACTAACTAATGAACTCTATCTTACTTCTTCTTTTGAACTTATGACTTACTTAGAATCACTTACCAGCTTAAATCTTCACCACGCGGGTTCGATATCACGACGTAACTGCCACCAAATTGTATCTTCTAAAATGAGTCTTACTTATCAACACAAAGTTTACTAAATGAAAGATACTTTATTTGCCTTACATCTCCTTTTTATACTTTCCTGACATATGAATAGATCAACAATCTATGTCTACTATTCATATGTGGGTTGACAATTAATTGCATACATATGTTTACATTTAACATGTGTGTGTTGTGGCAGTTCCCGCTCGTACCCCTTGCGTGTGTTTAGGCCCACTAGCTCCACCAGACATTAGACCTAACAGACCACACGCCGGTTTGAGTGGGGCCTTTCGGAGGATGGGGAAGTTTACCTTATGTGACGGTATATGAAAGACAGACTATGTAATTGTGCTTTATATTGTAGCAGTGTGGTTGTCATCCGTTTAATATAAGCTTGACCAAGCCCCATGTGATAAGACAGATGGTACTAAAGTATGGGGGAATAATAGTTTGCGGATATTAGGTAAACCCCCGGATCATCACAATTATATTAAACGACAACCTGAGACAAGACGGGTAGAAATTGATCTATGGAAATGGCTCCAAATGTAACAAAGCTGCCGTGCACGCATCAGGGCTGTGGATATGAAACCGCTGAAGCACCAGAATTTGCGCAAGCACTGACCTTGCTCCAGATGCATCGAGTGGATGTTCATCCAGTGGTTATCGAACCAGCAGCGGCAGTACCAAGGGAAAGAAAATTAGACAGACCATGGCAACCAGAGGAATTGAATTTGGAGCCGGCAGAACCCAATGAGGTAGCTTACGGACTTTGGAAAGTCCGATTTGAAGACTATTTGACAGAGTGTGAAATCATAGACGAAGACGTTAAGTGTCAGAGACTGCGAGCAAACTTGAATGTCAAAGTGCTCGAACATGTGGCAAGTGCTGAAATGTATGAACAGCTTATGGCTGGACTGGACAGACTATTTATTGGGCGGATTAATGTTAATGCCGCCAGACACAAGTTGATTTCGGCCGGACAAAAAGGGAATGAGACAGTCCATGGATTTTTGTTAAGACTGAATCGGTTATCGAGAGATTGCAAATTTACCCAGTTGGCTACGGCAGAAGATAATCGCAAGGAGTGGGTTTGCCAAGCTTTCCTTGCGGGATTGACTTCCAGCGATATGCGAATAAGATTGTTAGAAAAGGAAGGGATTTCCTTTGAAATTGTAAGTCAGGCAGAACTATTGGAAAGTACAATTCTGGATGCTATGGAATATGATGGAGCCAGAATGAGGCAGCCCCGACTGGGAGCTGGTGAACTCGCACGTAAATTGGACGCCCCAAGTAGGCAAGTACCCTATGGGGAAATGAAGAAGAG
>DUCW01000148.1:0-333 GCA_012959595.1 Gemmatimonadota bacterium | reverse complement strand
ATGGGGGAAATGAAGAAGAGGCTTTCTGGCCAGAGACGTGAGCCGATAGGGGAGCGCTCTGGCGGGTATCCCAATGCAAGAAGATGCCCCAACTGTGGAAGCAACCATCCCGATGGACGGTGCTGGGCTAAAGACCAAGAATGTTTTAGATGCGGCAAGAGAGGACATCTAAAAGCTGTCTGCCGAAGTCAGAAAGGAACGGCAGTCAACTCGATGTCCTTTTCATCCCTGAAGAAGATCCCCACAAGGAAGTTTGAAGACATTGTACGGCACTGTAGTGTTGTGGGGAAAAGTCGATCGCACGGTTTAGCTCATTCGACTATAAGACTGTAT
>DUCW01000147.1:2281-2991 GCA_012959595.1 Gemmatimonadota bacterium | reverse complement strand
AGTCCAGAACGTTGGCTTCTCGGATATCACCAACGAAATCGTAAACCGATATCACTTCGATGCCGCCACTCAGTAGGGCTTGATAGAATTCTTCCTCCACTACATTCGTATATGAGATTTCTTCTGTCTCCAGGCCGTCTTCGATATTCCATTCAATGAATACTCTTGGGACAACACCGATAACACCATTTATAAAGTCTTCTGTAGTTTGCGCACGTAGCTGGATTGGATTTAAAGCCAGTATCAGCATGATCATTAAGGGGATGGCATTAGGTCTCATCAGGGTTTCTCGTTTAGTAATGCTCAGACAGCAGTCATGCCGCTTTAGGTGCAGGTACACGGAATGACTAGCACAAACTTTTGATCAATATGATAGGACGAATTTAGAAATGCTAGGAATAAAGCATCTGAATTTGTAGGTGAAAGAATGGGCCTTAGAGACTGAATCGAAGTCCGATACTCAATATTGGCCAAATTTTCATAAGGTTGTCTAGCTTTCCCTGAAGTGAAGCCTGTTCCTCTGCTAGATTGGCTCTGAATTCAGCTTCTCCGAGTACATTGCCATTCCCCGTGGCTTCGAGCGTTAAGACTCTCTCCCCGATCAAGGCTGCTCCCAGTTCTGTGAATAAACCAAAGCCTCGCTCTGAATGGTTTCCCAGGCCAATAGATGCGTAGGGAATGTAGTCCTTGTTTTCATCCAGGGTGACTTT
>DUCW01000147.1:0-2237 GCA_012959595.1 Gemmatimonadota bacterium | reverse complement strand
ACCGTAATATCTCCTCCACTTGGGTTGACCGTTCCAGCGATCCCTGTTTCTCCCGTCTGTAGCAATATCCCTCCGGTTACCCGAAAATGTTTGCTCAAGTAGATGTCGGCGCCAACATTTATAGTTTCTGGAAACAGAGCCTTAGTTGCAGTTGCATCACCAGATCCAGGAATACCAAAGCTCATACCAAAAAGAGACGTTGGTATTTCTGGCATGAAGTCCCAGTCCATTTTCCCGAACCCACCCCGAATTGCAAATCTTTCATAGAATCCCAGTGAGACTTCAGCCCCGACTCCCATGGTTCCCGCTCTTGTGGCGACACCGATACCTTGGGCTGACAAGCTGTTGGGTTGGGGTCCTAGGAGGATCAGAAAAATTAAGGTGCCAAACGAAATCCGAGGTGATCCAGTAGTCATATTTCGCGCCTCTCTGAAAGCGGTCGGTGAGCAAGGCTTATAAAGTAATGTACTACAATTGTTAATTTGTGTCATAAACACCGTATATAGTGGGATAAATCTAGCTGGATGGTGTATAAACACAAGGACCTTTATACAGTTTGACATTTCTGGTTATGTCCAGTTACGTCAGGAAATTATTTGTCTGAATGTGTTAAGTGACCCTTCGAAATATGATCGTTGCACCGAGTCCTATAAAGCCGAATATTGCCACTGTGGCGAATACGTGCTGGTGTCCCAATGTGCCAGGCGATCTGTCCAGCAAGATGCCCATAAGTGGGCCCATGAACACATCGGGAGTGAAACCGATAAACGAGACAACACCAATCGCACTGCCAGTCGTAGCTAATGGAACACCACCCTCTTCCAGTAGAGCAAAGTAAACCCCACGGAGAGCGTAAATTCCCGCACTGGTTGCAGCGATCGTCATGATGAGCATCCATGCCAGGTTGATGACTGTTCCTGAAGCAATCAGCAGGCTGCCAGCGATAAGGATACAGAAGCTCCAGGTAATTACTCTCGAAGATTCGAAGCGGTCTCCGAGATATCCAGCACCTATTGCGGCGATGGCTCTGATCCAGAAGCCAAGAGCACCAACGCTCGAAGACTCAACATCATCAAAAGCGAGTGCGTCACGTGCTAACAGCGAGAAATCATCCGTGGCTTTATAGCCAACATAAGAGCACACGACAATAATCGCGTGCAGCCAAACTACTGGCATCTGGCAGGCAGATTTTATGCCTTGAAGCGAAAGTTTTGTCCCGGCAGTAGTGATCTTTGAGGGTTTCGTGTCTGGGATAATTTTCCATACTAGAAGTGCGATGGTCATTGTTAGGCCAGTGAATATCCAGATGACCGAACGGAAAGCGACTTCACGCTGTTCTGCTGTTATTGGTGCTGTTGTCCGATCGGGCAACAAAGACGAAAAAATCAGTACCGAGATAGATGCGATAGTAGCAGCTAGTAAGCCTCGGCCTCCGTCGAGAAATCCGTACGCCTTCCCCTGCCCGGACAGCTGTCCCCACTCGCGTGTTGAACGAATCATTGCAGCCCAGAAAAGCAATATGGTAGTCATTCCCCATACCGACCACAGTACATTCATCACCTGGACTGAAGGAATCCCAGCTAGAACTATACCCCCTGCACCAGTAGCGATGAGGGCGGCAGTCATGAGTTTACGAGCGGAGAAACGATCAGCTAGTGGCCCTCCCGCGAAATACGATACCATGGCTACTACTCCATACAGAGAGAAAGCTGTACCGAGCTCGAAGTTGCTAATTCCGAACACGTCAAGAAAAGTCGGTCGGAAAACTCTTGCCAGCACGAATGGCAGTAGGAAGGCAGCTTCACCTGCAGCGATGAGTGCAGCTAATATTAGACCTTGTTGCAGCCGTGTTTTTTTTGATTCAGTAGAGATCATTGGTAGAGATAGTATGAAAGATCTGGAGCCAGTTGCAAACTGGACCGTCCGGTTCCAGTTTTGAGACAGATTGGCAATTACCCTGGATGACTTCTGGCTTTGTACTATCCAGGTGTTGCAAGCAGACCAGACTGATACAGACTGTTTTTTTGCTTCTACTGCTTTTTGGGCTGGTTTTATTAGTGTGAGGTTTTGTCCTCTATACAGCAGGATTTTCAGTGATCTCGTTGAGGCGATTGTAAGAGAAACGGTGACTCTTAAGAATTCTCGAGTTTCTCAAATAGGCGATGATCCTATAAATTTTTGGTCTGCAGGATTCTTCAGTTATTGCTCATCAAGGATCGGAAAAGGAGGAGACCGGT
>DUCW01000146.1:1604-2991 GCA_012959595.1 Gemmatimonadota bacterium | reverse complement strand
AACGGTTATTCCTGTGCGAAGTAGTTTGATCACCCCTCCTTGCGAGTCAACGTGCCAGCTTTTTGCTTCTTGAATTTCAAGGGGCTTCCAATTGTCAACATTATGAGGATGACCAAGGTCGATCCGGTGAGCCCGACTGACCAATTGAGGATGGAGGAGTTGTAATAGATTTCGATTGAGTGCTCACCACTGGTGAGTGGTATGCCCCTGAGTGAGTGATTAACTCTCAGGATGTCGGCACGTACCCCATTGACTCTGGCTTTCCAGCCTGGGAACCAATTGTCACTGAGAACCAGAAAAGTGTTGTTTGAGGTTATGACTTTGAGTTTCATCTTATTAATGTCCCTACTAATCCAGGACACCAATCCTTCCGTCGAAGCAATCTGCAATGGTATGGGAGACGGTTCATGGAGGACTACCTGAGTGACTGGATCGAATTGGTCACTTAGCATGAAGGCTAGTGCAGCCTCTCTGTCGGGAATGATCACTGCGTCATCAACCAATCTGGCTCGTTCTAATGTTGGAAACGCATAAATACTCTGAGAGTACGGATTCCCTGTATCTACTTGTGGCATCATTGTCAGATCGTCAACAATTTTCTGAGGGAGATCTTGATCCGAAGGTTTACCGAGTTGGTTGGGCCAGAGTATGTAACGCACATTGAGCATGCTCAGGATATTGTGGTTCGTCAATAGATTTATGGGGAGACTGCTTCCTTCCATCCCGATCAAATCGCGATAGCGGGCTAAGTCGTTTGGGTGATGTCCAGCAACTAGCTCTAATCCAAACATTCCAGGTCGTACGTCTTGACCATTTAGACCATTTAGGGAAAATACTCGAAACGGAGTCTCTCGCTTCTGCCGTTCTACCAAATTTTGAATTTGTTTGTCAGCACTACGAAAACTCTCAAAATCGATTGTTCTTATGAACGATTTATCCACTCTTCCGACATCTATAATAAGCGTGATCGCTATTAAAACAGTTGCTATCCGAGTCGAATAGAGGTGTCTTTTTAGGCCTACTGAGATCACACCGGCAGCCGTCAGGACAATCAAGGAGTTCAGAAATCCCTTAGTAATGAACTGTTGGTTGCTTTCAAGAATCTGTCTTGAATTTTCACTAATGTCTTGGTGGAAAGAGTTGATCCAGAGGTTTGCTAGTGCTCCTGATTTGGACAAAAGAAATCCAGTTAGTAGCAAGCAAGTTAACGTAAAGTGTAAAATCCAGATCTTTTTCCATCTTGAATCCTTTTGCCTCGAAGTACCTAGATCCCAGACTTCCTCCAGCCCTAAAGCCATAAGTGTGATCGAAGAAAATCCAACTAGGAAGATGGCAAGTGAAGGTGCTCGGAATAAATTGATTCCAGGGACAACTGTATAAAACAATC
>DUCW01000146.1:0-1565 GCA_012959595.1 Gemmatimonadota bacterium | reverse complement strand
AAGAAAAAAATAGGGACAATATAGCCATAACCGCCATAGAATTCCTTAAGTATTTTTTCCGTGTCCCCAATAAACCGATACCAGCAAGAAGCAGCACTAAGATCCCCAAGTATTCATGGTTTCCTTTGAATCCATTTCTTCCCCAATAGGTATTTTGTGCCCATGGTTCATTAGCATTACTCACTCCGACAAATTCCGGAATCGCTAGGCCCACTATTTCTTCTGGATGCAGCGACCACGAACTGGAGTAGGATCGAGCTTCCGCAGCAGTGGCTTCGAGCGTAGTAGCAGTTCTGCGTGAGTGCTCGGTCACGTAGCTCGCCGCTGGGAAGAATTGTACGGCAGAGAGAGTGAGCCCAAGTATAGCGGCAAATCCGAAGGAGATAGCTAGTCTAATTCGACCGATAGGTTGGTGCTCTTTAGCAAAAGTTTTTTCCGGTGATTTCTTGACGAAAATATTGAATACAGTGTAAAACCCGACACTTATAAAAAGAAAATATGCCATCTGAAAATGGGTAGTCAGAATGATCAATCCAATTACTAGTGACACCAAGCTGAAGGATCTAGAAGAAGGTCGATTAACAAAAGATTCACTCGCCCAAAACAGGAGTGGAGTTAAGGCGATGACAAAAATTTTCCCATCTTGACCTCCATGTACCAGGCTCACCATGATGGGTGATAAACTATAAGCTACGGCGGAGATGAAGGCAGACTTCCTCCCCAAATGGAGGCTCCTGATCCATTTGTACATAAACAAGCCAGCCAGAATTATATGGAGTATCAACTTCCAGCCTAAAGCTCTGTGTGTTTCAAGAAAGAGCAGCAATAACGTGCTCGGAGGATAGAGTGAGTCGCCCCCCGCTAGCGATTCCAGAAATGGAGTACCACCTAATATGAATGGATTCCATAGAGGGAAAACACCATTCCGGATCAGGTTGGCATAGAATTCACGTGCCATATAGCCCAAGCTT
The DNA here is from genome assembly GCA_012959595.1 of Gemmatimonadota bacterium. Taxonomy (GTDB): domain Bacteria; phylum Gemmatimonadota; class Gemmatimonadetes; order Longimicrobiales; family Gaopeijiaceae. Next base: position 594 of record DUCW01000146.1, on the reverse strand, counting down.
AAGGTATCAGATCCATACAGCATGTCATTCGATCCAATGAAATCTCTAAATAGAAAGCCAACCACGCAGAGAAGAACCAGTAAGACTGTCCATTCGGGAAGATTCGAGGCCGATGCGACTGGAGAATTACCCGGTTGTTTTCTATTATTTTCCAAGTTTCTGTCCTAGCGAGATTTTACGAATTTCCTTTGATGAGAGATTCGTAGACTTCGAGATGCCGTTCCACTAGATGTGAGTTGGTCCAATTTTTTAGCACACGCTGCCTAGCATTGTTTCCAAGAGTCAGGAAGTCCCTTCTACTCAGAAGCGTTAGAACCGTTTCGGCGAGAGATCTTGAATCTCTAGGTCTAAAGAGTCCTCCGATATCTTCCCCGATTAATTCCGGCAAACCACCAACCCGGGAAGCTGCTACCGGAATCCCACAAGCCATCGCTTCAAGGGCTGCCACTGAAGTGGCTTCCACAAGTGACGGCAAGATCGCCAAGTGTGCCGAATTAAAAAGGTCTGGCATGTCTTCATGATTTCTAGACCCGAGAAAATCGATTTTCGATCCCATTCCGAGCATCAAAGAAAGATTTTCTAGTTTCACTCTCT
>DUCW01000145.1 GCA_012959595.1 Gemmatimonadota bacterium | reverse complement strand
ACAGGTTCCCAGAAAACAGTGCCAAACCTATTAATAAGTACAACAAAGAACGGAAAGACATTCAATTAGCTCCTTAATTGATAGTTATTTTCGATATTTTAATCTAAATACACCCCTGCTACCGAGCAATCTTAGCTTTGCAACTGAATCTATGACTATTCAACTTTCTTTAAAACTATTCAAGTGGGTACAGATTCGCTTTGCCAATGTTGCACTAAATCCAGAAACTGCTTCTATGTCTGCAGGTTTAGCCTTTTTAATAGCCCTGACGGACCCAAAATATCTGAGTAAAACCAACTTCCGATCCCAGGTATATCAGCTAATTGACTGCGTACAAGATTTTTGCCTCTTATGGTCCTGCTGTAATTGAGAGCGAATCTGTGTGCTTCATCTCTGATCCGCTGGAAAAGCTTTAGAACAGGCTCTTTCTTATCCAGCACGAGGGGTTGTCCTCTTCGTGGCAGGAATAGCTCTTCATCTCTTTTCGCTATCGCCACTAATTGTAAATCGCTCACTTCTAGTCTGCTCAGTTCCTTTTCTACCGTCGACAGTTGGCCTTTCCCACCATCCAAAACGAATAGGTCTGGCAAAGGTTTGTCATCATTCAATCTGCGAACCAAATATCTCCTGACTACCTGAGCCATTGAACGAAAATCATCATTTCCAAAATCCCCTTCCACCTTCATCCTTCGATACTCTGATTTGTCTGGTTTCCCACTTTGAAAAACTACAATCGAGCCCACTGTCTCCTTTCCTTGATGATGGCTTATATCCACACATGCCATAAAGCGAGGCAATATTTTTAACTTTAGCTTATCTCTAACATTTTCCAGCAATTCCTCCTGTCCGGGGGCCAGATATTGTCCCTGGTCAGTATCAGCTCCAATCATGTGGAAAGCATTGTCATTGGCCAATTCTACCAATCGTTTTTTTGCACCTCTTCTCGGAACAACTATCTCTACACTGCCAATTGACCTAAGTGCTTCCTCGACAACGATCAAATTAACGGGGTTAGAGGGAATCAATACTTGATCAGGAATACTCGGGCGACTTTCAGGGCTTTCATCTAGATAGTAATTGCTAATGAATCTTTCCAAGACTATTTCGTCAGAAGCATCCGTCAAGTCGTCCAATTGCCGAACATTCCTGCTGATCAAGACTCCTTTTCTGATCTGCATCACTACGACAACTGTTTCCTTCTCTCGCCTGGCAAGACCGATCGCATCGAGATTATCTCCTTTTAATCTTTCTACTCTTTGTTTATAAGCCAGAGCCTCCAACCCGGCCAGTATATCTCTGAATTTTGCGGCTTCCTCAAATTTTAAATCCTCAACTGCCATTTTCATTAAATTTTTAACTCTTCTTTGAGCCTGGCTTGTATTGCCAGCCAAGATCTGTAGCACCTCTTCGATCATCTCCCTGTAAGATTGCTGATCCTGATATCCAACACAGGGTGCTAAGCAAAGTCCTATATGGAAATCTAAACAAGGACGTTGAGGAGATTCATTTGGTAGCTGATATCGACAAGACCGTACCGTATACAATTTCCTGATTAGATTCAAAGAATTCCGCATTAAACCAACAGAAGTAAATGGTCCGAAGTAGCGAGACCCGTCATTACTCACCGTTCGAGTAACTATGACCCTGGGGAAAGCGTCCTCAACAGTGACCATAATATATGGGTAAGTTTTGTCATCTCTCATATGAACATTGAAGTAGGGCTGATGTTTTTTGATCAGATTCGCTTCAAGAATAAGTGCCTCAGCCTCTGATTCAACTACCATCGTTTCAAGCCGAGAAACTCGCCGAAGCATTTTTTCTATCTTCAATGACTGCCTGGTCTTTTGGAAATAGCTTCGGACTCGGTTACGGAGAGATTTAGCCTTCCCTATATAGACAATTTTTCCTTTCGTATCCTTAAAAAGATAAACACCGGGCTGCTTCGGCAGATTGGAAAGTTGCTGAGGAGAGATCGCTTTAGACGCCATTATCCGATTTCCGATTCAGGAGACTTCTTTGAGAGTTCTTAACCAACGGGAAATCGACCAACCTACTCCGAACAGATCCATAAGGATCAGATATGACAAACCAAAAGATAGAATTACGATCGCCGCAGTGATCGGTTGTTCCAGCGAACCGAAAAAACCTTCATTAGGCATCAGATCGTTGAATCCCATTTTCACAAAAACTTGAACTACATATCCAATGATCGCGGCCATGCAAGAACCCGAAAAAATTCGTGCCAAATCCTTTATCTTAGAGAGACTCGATCCAAGATTAGACTTTAGGTGATACCTTAACATCCAATATTCTACCCAAGCCGCCACAGAAGTTCCCAATGCCAATCCTACTGGTCCATAGTGTAAATTTCCCGATTGCATCTCATCGAACGGAAACATCAGTAGAAACCCTATAGAGAGTGAAAGAATGACTCTGATGTATGCTACACGAGCTGGAGTTTTACTGTCCCGTAGTGCGTAGAATCCTGTCGAAAGAACTCGGGATGCAGAAGAAGCGATCAGTCCCAGAGAGTAGGCTGCTAATACACCATAAACCACTGGAACATCTGTGCTCAAGAATTCTCCTCTCTGATAAATACCTGCGATAATGGTGCCACCGAAAACCAAGAATCCGATTGTTGAAGGCATCACCCAAAAATAAATACTTCCAAGGGCTTTTTCTATCTTGGCCTTTAATACCTCAGGTGCTGCCAATCTCTGCCTGGAAAGTTCCCACCTGGAGACCCCATCCAATTCTTCGCCTCCAATGTTGCGAAGCGCTATGTTCTTTATTGAACCAAGGTTTCTACCAAGTTCATTAACTCGGAATAAGTAAACTGAGAAGCGTACCGCATCGAAGTTCCTGTCATCTGTGTTCAATAAAATCGAGATTTAGGGCGTACTTTATCCGATTGAGATATAATCTGTTCCTTCAATGACCAAAGGTTACTCAATACCATGACATTGCACGTATGCCGTCAACGCGGCGAATC
>DUCW01000144.1:9100-18013 GCA_012959595.1 Gemmatimonadota bacterium | reverse complement strand
TGTCTCCGGATGATTCCAGACCACGTTCAATAAACACGCCTCCTACAATCTGTCCAGACAAGGGATTAGGGCTACTCGACAACCCAAATATTAGTAGGCAACCGACCAGACTATTAATATGAATCTTATAGTTATTCAACCCAACCTCTCCGACTACAAACAATCATCCCTGAGATTGAAAGATGATAATGATATCGTTGGGCCTCCTGGGTCAGTATGCCCGACAGAAAAATTACTGACTACCTGCATTAACAACGTTAATTCGTCTTATAATTTCTTCTGTGACTTCTATAGTAGCGTCAAAATAAACCAATCCACTTTGAGCCATATTGAAGATCAGCACATAGCCTTCTTCTCTGCCCATGGTGTCAATTATTTGACGAACCATCTGAGTGATGGGCTCTATAAGTTCTGCTTGCCTCTGTCCCAACTCCTGTTGTACATCCTGTTCGAGACGTTGGTACTGTAAGCTCCTATCTTCCATCTGCCTTTCTAGCTGGGCCGCCTCCACCGTTCCAGGAGCCGCTGATAAAGCCTGTTGTCTAATGGTGTTAATCTCAGCCTGTTGGGCCTGCAACTCTGCCACACGCTGCTCTTGTAGCTGACTTAGCAATGCAACTGCTTCTTGGCCCATTTCGGACTCAGCCAAAACTCTTTCTCCATCAAAGACTCCCACCTTAGGTCCGGCAGACTCTTGTGCAAGTAGTGGTGAGCCTGTGAACATCAAGACAAGCCCACAGACCCCCCCACAGAACATACTTTTCCCTAAACCACCTCTGATCCGCATGAGACACTCCTTCTAACAAAGCATTTTGTATACCTAAAATACATCACTACGCTGCACCAAAATAGCAGAGAGGACTAATCTGATCTACCTGGTTGGAATTATTTCTACTTGAGACTTCATCTTACTGCAAAGCCTAGGTTTTGACCAAAACCGTTAGAATTCCAACCAATTTGGACCTAGTGAAATCGCGGTAGCCTGAAATTTACTAGAAGGCCCAACAGTAATAACATCGCTCTGCCGTAGATCCTGCCGCAGGTACCCTAACGCCACAGTGCCACCAGCCCGCGGTGACTCAGCAACGCTGGTCAACCAACCAACCTCCCTACCTTCTACAAACAATCTTTCTCCAACCCCAGGGAGCACTTCTCCATGCAAACGAAATCCGCTGAGAAGACGATTTATATGACCTCTGTCCCTAACCCGTACAACTATTTCTTGGCCAGTATAGCAACCTTTATTATGATCAACCGCCTTATCCACCAAACCAGTTTCTGGAAAAATATTAGAATCTCCTATGTCCTGGCCAAAAGCTGGGACCCCCGCTTCTACCCTTAAGATTTCCCAAACACTTGCACCAAAAGCCTGAACCCTAGCACTTTTTAACCGTGCCCAAAGATCTCTGACATTTTTCTTTGATGAAAAAACGTTCCAGCCACCAACCGATACTTCTTCCATTCTCACAATACGAATGTCACCACCATCCAGATTCGACAATATATAGTCACCATGCTCACAGTCATTCAGTAACGCGGTTTGATTGTTGGACCTCAACAAAAACTTAGCGACAATCTTTGTCGCCTCTGGACCCACAAAGCTTAAAAGTCCAGTTTGCTCAGTTATGTCTTCAAATGTCGCGAGCCGAGGAGGAACTGTTCTTCTGAGATACTCAATGAATGGAGTCACTCCGATATAGGGGACATCTAAAAATAAGGTTTCCTGTTCTGAATGATGACTACCCCACATAATTCTCAAATCAGTCACTACTCTTGCTTTTGGAGTTAGGACCGCCGAATAAAAGCTTTTTCCCTTCCAAACGAACTCAGTTGATTGAACTGGGGCAACGGGCATACGCCCAGTTAAGATGCCCTGCAGGGCAGCCACTGGAGTCTTCCCGTCTACCCTTATTCTACCCCTATGACTCCGATCTCTTACGGCTACAGTATTTACCGCATCCCTGTACTCTTTAACAGGATCACCTTGATGTCTCACCACCTGGACACCTCGAACCTCACACCAAGAAACGTCAGACACCAAGTACCTTCTCCTGTATACATTGGACAATGTGCTTGTTCCAGCCGATTTAATCTGGCCTCTGAAGCCATCTGTATCAACCATAGCTTGCATGATTTGACTTGCTCTCTGGATTCGCCTCGATAAATTGTCAACATCCTTCTCTGGAAGATGGATGTTATCTACAGAAACGACATTATTAACTTTAATATTAACTAAAGAATCACCATGGCAGATCAAACACCTAGTCCGGATCAGGAGATACGTTTAACCCAACTTTCTCACGGTGCTGGCTGAGCCTGTAAGCTCAGCATGTCTGAGCTGACGCAGGTCCTGCGTCACCTAACACCGCTAGAGGATGCAAATGCACTAGTCGATCTGACTACTGGAGACGATGCGGCAGTATACTCCCTGGGAGGAGGTAGAGCTCTAGTAGTGACCCTGGATTTCTTCACACCAGTGGTAGATGATCCATTCGATTTTGGTCGTATCGCAGCTACAAATGCCCTTTCAGATATTTACGCAATGGGTGGAGAACCGCTTTTTGCACTGAATCTTTTCGGTTTTCCGAGAGCCCTACTTAAGGAGGGGTTAGCAGAAGAAATACTTAGGGGTGGACTTGAAGTAACGACTGTAGCCGGTATCCCAATCATGGGTGGACACTCCGTAGATGATCCCGAGCCAAAATATGGGCTTGTAGTTGTGGGTGAAGTACGCGAAGACGCCCTCGTTACCAATTCGGCTGCAAAAGAGGGAGACAACCTCATCCTGACCAAACCTATAGGCACAGGTATTATCACTACTGCCATCAAAGCAAATCAAGCCTCTCCGACTACAGTTGATGCCGCAATCTTAGCGATGACAACCCTCAATCGGGAATCAGCCCAAGCGATGACTGAGGTGGGAGTGCTCGCAGCCACTGACATAACTGGTTATGGGCTACTAGGTCACCTCAGCAACATGCTTCTCCATTCCAAAGTTGCAGCCGAATTGGCTTGGGAAGCCATTCCTATCCTGCCGGATGTACACAAATTAATCGCAGCCGGTAATATACCTTCTGGAACTAGAAGAAACCTTTCTGACATTAAATCCCGAATTGATTTCGGCACAACTAGAGACTCCGATCAGTTGATTTTAGCGGACGCCCAAACCGCTGGAGGTTTATTGATTTGTGTCGAGGAGGCAAAAACCTCACAACTGATGAATCTACTTAGTAGCCCTACTTGCCATCCTTCAATTGTGGGTAAAATCGTTTCTGGATACCCGGGATCAATCAGAGTCACCTAACGGTAAGACCTTGCGACAACACAAACTGGATTAAGTAGTCGCCTTACTCGTTTTTTTCTTGCGACCATTCTTCTTAACTCTTTCTTTCGAGTCGCTTGAGATCAAAGCTAGATTAATGACTTGATTCAAATTTTCGACTAGATGAACGGTCAATTTTTGCCTTACATCGTCCTGTAAATCTTCAAGATCAGCTTCATTTTCCTTAGGAATTATTATTGTATGAATGCCAGCACGGACGGCACCTAGTAGTTTCTCCTTTACACCTCCGATCGGAAGCACCCTTCCCGTCAGAGTCAACTCTCCCGTCATTGCAACATCTTTGCGAACTTTGCTACCACATAACGTAGATACTAGAGCCGTGGCCATGGTGATACCCGCACTAGGTCCATCTTTAGGGACTGCCCCAGCTGGTACGTGGATATGAATTTCTTTCCCTTTTAAGCTTTCCTCAGGAATTCCAAGATCCTGATAGTTGCTTTTAGCAAAACTTAGAGCAGCCCTTCCTGATTCCTTCATCACATCACCTAATTGTCCCGTCAGCACCAAGCCCTCCTTTCCTGACATAGTGCTCACTTCCACAAACATGATATCCCCACCCATCGGAGTATAAAACATCCCCGTTGCTACACCCACGGTATCAGCCACTGCCATCCTCTCTGGATGGACTCTGGGCCTACCCATCAATTCTCTTATTACCTTCTTAGTCGCCTTAAGTTTCTTAGTTTCTCCAGCCGCGATCTTGCGAGCAACTTTCCTCGCAAGTTTGCCCAATTCCCGTTCTATCTGCCGGACTCCCGATTCCCGTGTGTATTCTTGTATCAGAGTCAGCAGGCCTCTCTCTTCCAAAATCAATTCCTTGTCCTTAAGACCATTCTCCTTCTTCTGTCTTGGTAGAAGGTAACGCTGGGCAATCTGCAGTTTTTCAGCTTCTGTGTATCCTGAAAAATCAACCTTTTCCATCCGGTCGTATAAAGGAAGGGGAATTCTGTCTGCATAGTTGGCAGTCGCTATAAACAGTACCTCAGACAAATCGAAAGGCATTCCCAGGTAATGGTCTGCAAAGCTACTGTTTTGAGCTGGATCGAGTACCTCCAGCAGGGCCGCACTAGGGTCCCCTTGAAAAGAAACTCCCAACTTATCTACTTCATCCAGCAAAAATACAGGATTCTTGGTCTTTGCAGTCCGCATTCCTTGAAGAATGCGTCCTGGCATAGCTCCAACATAGGTGCGACGATGGCCCCTGATGTCCGCCTCATCTCGTGCTCCCCCCAAGGAGATACGAACATACTCCCTACCCAAAGAACGAGCTACAGATTTGGCTATACTTGTTTTACCGACCCCCGGTGGACCCACAAAAAGCAATATTGGTGCTCTTCCACCTGCCTCCATTGTTCCATTATCAGAATTTTCAGAGCCTTTTCCTTGCCCGCTATCGGTCTCGACTACATCTGAATCCTTTGATGCTCCATTGCGCCCCTGTCGTAGCTTGCTCACAGCCAGGAATTCAAGGACTCTATCCTTAACGTCTTCTAAACCGTAGTGATCTTCTTCTAAAATCTTTCCAGAAACTTCCAAGTCGATTTTCTCGTCTGACCGATCTCCCCAGGGCAGCTCTGTCACCCATTCCAAAAATGTTCTAATCACTTGATACTCAGCCGCCTGAGGGCTGGTACGCATCAATCTTTTTATCTCCCTATCAACTTCTGCTCTCTGTTCCTCTCCCAGACTCAAGGACTCTAAACGTTCCCTCAACTCGTCAACATCATCTTTTTCGTCTTCCTCTCCCAGTTCTCTTTGAATTTGCTTCAGTTGCTCCCTTAACAACATTTCACGTTGACGTTCCCCCAGCTCTTCTTGCACTTTAGCTTGAATTTCTTCTTGAGCATCCAGCCGAGCCAATTCCCTCTCAACTGCTATTAGAGCGGATCTCATGCGTTCTTCATCCTTGAGTGTCTCCAGAGTTCCTGCTTATCTTCAGGGGGCAAATCAAGATAGAACGAAACTAAATCAGCGAATGATCCTGGTTCATCCACTCCTTGAATCAACTGATTCAAGGCTTCAGATGGCACTCCTCTGCGAGTCCCTAGCTCAGCCGCTCTTGCTCTCAATTCTTGGTTTAAGGCCTCGAAAGCGGGATCATTAGACTCATCGCCTCTCTCCCGATCAAGATCCAACAAAGATGCCTGGAGCATTGAATCTCCAGCTGACTGATAAGAAACTGCCTCCGCCCTACCTTCACCCTGAACGAGAAGCTGAACCCCGCCCCTGACTCTATGTGTTTGTATGATGCGAACTACAGTACCTATTGAGTACAGAACTTCGGGAGTAGCCTCGTCCACATTTTCCCTTTGTGCGACAGCAAATAGACGACGATCTCCGTCCAAAGCCTCCTGCACAGCTTCCACTGTTCCAGGCCTTCCAGCCGATATAGGAACCGCAACTCCTGGATAAACAACCGTATCCCGAAGTGGCAAAACTGGAAGAATATATTGTTCGGCCATAAATCCTCACTTGGTAATCCCAATGTTCAAATCGAATTATTCGCTACAATATCATAACGATAGAGTCCAGGGTTATCTTAAAACGCAAGCAACACCAAGTTATTCCTGACCCTGTTCAAAATCACACTGTCCTATAGTGCATGAACCTTGCCAGCCTGAAAACAGTACAAATCTGTCGGACTTGCAGGATTTCTGTCATTTTGTCCGCATTTTTTGGCAAATTACCTGTGTTCACTTGCTTGAAGGCCCAAAACATCTCTTTATTTATATCTTAATCATCTCACTTAAAACTTCATTCCGACTATATGACTGAGAAGACTACAGCAGGACGGTCCACTGTTTATTCCTCTTACGGGACCGTCGCCACCAGCCAGCCTTTAGCAAGCTCGGCTGGTTTACAAATCCTTCAACAGGGTGGCAATGCTATCGATTCAGCCGTTGCAACAGCGGCCATGCTAAATGTGGTGGAACCTCATATGACTGGACTGGGAGGTGATGTCTTCGCGTTGCTCTGGTCGGCTAGTGAGCAAGGACTTGTCGGACTAGATGCTAGTGGGAAATCTGGCTCTCTGCTGGATAGAACAGAACTGTTAGGACACGGTGCTGACTCGATCCCCCGGACAGGAGCAAGATCTGTAACAGTTCCTGGTGCCTTAAGTGGCTGGTGTGCACTTCTCGATCGATACGGAACAATGTCACTATCCCAAGTGTTAGCTCCCGCCATACAGATTGCCGAACGGGGGTTTCCTGTTACACCAATCATCGCCAGGCAGTGGTCTGAAAAGAGGGACTTCCTTCGCCAAGACCCTGGTGCCGAAAAAACCTTCCTTTACGATGGCCAGCGTGGGCCTAAGCCAGGTGAGTGGTTCCAAAATCCAGACTTAGCGAAAAGCTTGACCAATATTGCCAAGGAAGGAAGCCAAATATTATACAAAGGCGACCTAGGCAAGAAAATGATAGATTCATTGTCCTCTCGGGGTGGTTATCTAACCCTAGAAGACTTAGAAAACCATCAGGTGGAGTGGGTAGATCCAATTTCTGTGAACTTCAGAGGATATGATATCTGGGAACTTCCTCCTGCAGGACAAGGAGTAGCAGCCCTTCAAATGCTAAAATTATTGGAACCATTCAATCTCAAAGAAATGGGGCACAACACTGCCACTTACCTCCACCACATCATCGAGGCCAAGAAACTAGCTTTCGCGGATCTCGCAACCTACGTTGGCGACCGAAACAGTATGACGGTGTCTGCACAACATCTTCTGGACGACACATACATTGCTGGCCGCCGAAAACTGATCGAACCTCAGAGAGCCACGACACAGATCCATCCTAGTCCTGAAATGACAAGAACAGAAACTGTCTATCTAGCGACAGCAGACAAGGACGGGAATATGGTTTCTTTCATAAATAGCATATACGAACACTTCGGATCAGGTGTTGTTATACCTGGTACTGGATTCGCATTACAAAACAGAGGAGCTGGCTTCAACCTTGAGAAAGGGCCAAATCAGATAGGTCCCAAGAAAAGACCTTTGCACACAATCATACCAGGATTTGTAACAAAAGAGGGACGACCCTGGATGGCATTCGGAGTCATGGGAGGATCCATGCAGCCACAAGGACACCTCCAACTGCTTTTGAATATCCTGGTTTTCGAGATGACTCTCCAGCAAGCACTGGAAGCCGCTCGAGTTCGTCATCTATCCGACTCTGGCATCATCATCGAGAAACCTATTGGTAATACTGTGTGCGGAGAACTCGAACAACTTGGACACCAGCTAAGTGACAATCTCCAATTGGGTTTCGGAGGAGGTCAAGCAATCATCAATCTTTCTCAGGGGTGGGCTGCAGGCTCCGATCCCAGAAAAGATGGTATGGCTATCGGATATTAGCTTCTTTTTTATATGTCGATCAGTACCTGGCCTCCAAAGAAACCCGAAAATGATACTACATGCTGCGATAGGACGGCCCGCTTCCGCCTTCTCTCACTTTCCACCTGGGGCCCAGAACATCACTAGCTTTACAATCAACGCAATTTGGTGAATTGACCCGCAATCGTTGGCCGTCCCATTCATATACTCCTGCTGGACACATGGCTTCATAAAAACGGGCAATGTCCGCGTCCACATTATCCCCTACCAACAAATGCTTGGGAATATCATCTCTCGTTTGGTTTCCAGACCTATAAACTGCGTCAATTTTAGTGACAGTATGATCTCCTGAATTTTTTTCAACATTATCTCTACCTCTAAGAAATTTGTCTTCAGCGGCATCTTCTAACACATGAATCTTTTTTCCCCAGGCACGACCTTTTGAGAAACTCATCAAGGTGGCCTTCAGACCACCCATCCAGAACCCATCCTTAAAAGCCAGACGAACATTCCGGGTGCTCCTTAAATCTTTCATAATGAAGCTGCTTTTTATGGCTTTTGTATAGGAGGAAAGTCCCTCGCTGGAAACGTCCCCAGCTTTAAGCCCTTCGAAAATAGATCTAGCGGCCAGAATGCCAGAGTGCATTGCATAATGAATACCTTTAAGAGACGGTACGTCTACGAAACCAACTGCATCTCCAATTAGACAGATCCCTGCACCATGAAGACGATTCGGTATCGAGTGGTATCCTCCCTCTGGAATCGTCTTGGCTCCCCATTCCAACAGTTCTCCCTCCCTTAGGTAGGGTTCTATCATTGGATGAAGCTTCATATGCTGAAGTGCCTCATGAACATCAAAATTCGCATTTTCATAATCGAGACCTACCACAAGGCCTAGAGCGATGACATTGTCACTCATTGGATATATGAAGCTTCCTCCAAAAGCATCTCTCGGCAAAGGCCAGCCTAGCGTGTGGATCACTTTTCCTAGGGGTTTTTTAACCTCCCATAGCTCCTTGACCCCCAGTGCATAAATCTGTGGATTTTCGGATGAAATATTCTGCCAATCCAAGAAAGCTTGGGTTAATGGGCCTCTTGTTCCTTCAGAAAGAACCGTCACTTGAGCCGTAACATCCATTGCTGGGACATGGACACCTTCCAAAGGAGTGCGATCTGGACTCAATCCTGATGGAGTAGTCCTAACGCCAACTATTTTTCCATCCTGAACCAACAA
>DUCW01000144.1:0-9090 GCA_012959595.1 Gemmatimonadota bacterium | reverse complement strand
CCTGATCGATCAGGTGGCGGCTGTATCCGTGGGTTTGGTTGATGGCCAGGCCTTGCTGGATCTGGACTACAGCGAAGACAGCCGAGCCGAGGTGGACCTGAACGTTGTGCAGTCCGGCGATGGCCGTCTGCTGGAAATCCAGGGAATATATTCACTCCAAGCTCTTCAGCTTTCTCTCCTAGCCATCTCACCACTTCACAAATCGAAGCTATGTAATTCCCATGATTACTCATAGTCGGTGGAAGTGGGATCCTGACTGAATGTTTTTGAGTAAGAAAATGGAAAGACTCTGCGCTCACAGGAGCACGAAAGGGCATATCATCAAGGCCAAGATCAGGAAATAAATCCAAAAAACAAGTGGGATTAATCACTGCTCCAGACAACGAGTGGCCACCAAGCTCTGCAGCTTTTTCTAGAACTCCTATTTCAACTTTGCCTATCCCTTCTCCTGTCAAATTATCTTCGCTTATCAACCGGGCTAGTTCGATCGCTCCGGCCAAGCCGGCCGGACCTCCTCCCACAAATACAACATCCATGGGGGCGTCCTCTGACTGTGGCCCCTCCCTAAGAATCAATTCCTCTACGCTAAGGCCTGTTTGAAATTGAGCTGGATTTAGCTGTCTGTGACTATCGACCTTGTTCACGACCTCGCCTTCTCCTTAGGTACTCTGTTATGTTTCATATCAACCTGACATGCTTACACTAGGTCTGTACTGAATGTTCTTTGCATCCAAAGCTTCCCTCGCAAGCTTGAGCAACTTCTGTTGCCCCACAGGAAGTGGCAAGTTCTTGACCGCATCCCCTCCAGCCCAGCAGTACCCACGATCGGGAGTGACACAGTGCGATATACTATCAAATCCAATAACTAATAATGGCTGATATGTCACCGTTAGGTGGGAGAGCTTATCTACCAAGGAATTCAATGGGATCAGTTCCGTTTTATCCCCTGTTAAATCGATTCCCAGGTTTTTGGCGACATCCTCATGCGGGGACGTCTCAACATTATTCCCAGTCAATTCAGTACCAGGAAACTCCCACAGTCCAGCTAACAGGCCCTCAGTCGGTCTTTTTCTCAAAAGAAACTCCCCTTCTGAATTGACAGCAATCACCACAGTCTGAATGACCGATCGAGTACGAAGCTTAGGCTTAGAGATAGGTCTCTGGACCTGCGTCCCCTTTTTAGCACTTTGACACTGATTTTCCAAGGGACATTCTCCACAATCAGGTGTTCTGGGCGTACACACTGTAGCGCCAAGGTCCATCACAGCCTGATTCCAATCTCCCGGTCGCTCTATATCTAGCAATAAAGTGGCTTTACTTTTGAGATCGGCAGAACTTGGGTCCGGAAGATCAAACAATCGCGATAAAACCCTTCTTAAATTTCCATCAATGGCAGCCAAAGGCTCTCCGAAGGCGATGCTAGCGATAGCGTTAGCGGTATATTCACCTATACCTGGCAGGGTTCTGAGTTTCATAGGATCCCTAGGTACCGAACCACCCATATGTTCGTCAACTATTTGAATCGCTTTCAGGAGATTCCGAGCCCTGGAGTAATACCCCAAGCCTTGCCACAAATGCAGAATAGACTCTTCATCCGCATCAGCAAGGTCTGAAAGCTTAGGGAATCTTTCTATCCAAGTGTTGAAGTAGGGTATCACTGTCTCAACCCGTGTCTGCTGCAACATGATCTCTGAGACCCATACCTTATAGGGGTCGCGATTTTCCCTCCAGGGCAAATCTCTACCCCTCGCCTCATAGTAATCACGCAGAAGATCCTGAGTGATCTTCTGATCAGGAATTCTAGCCATCTAACTATTGTTGCATAGCGGGTGGTAGTCCCGGGGTGATTTTCTGTACACTTTTAGTTCCTGTTTAGTATGTTGTTGTGCGGTGAACATTGATAGCCGTAACATTTGACGGGGTGCTCCAAGCTAATATTACAGCCTGTCTTGACAATCACTCTCTACCAAAACCCTAAAGATTATGCCCAAAGAACGATACACGAGATGCACTCCACATGAGTAATTTCATCGAATCTCTAGTGCCTGATAATATCAGGACATTAAAAGCCTACAAGCCAGGAAAACCTGTAGAAGCATTAGTAAAAGAACTGGGGATAAGCGAGGCAATCAAAGTGGCATCAAACGAAAATCCACTCGGGGCCTCACGGTTAGCTGTTGGTGCTGCAGAAGAGGAACTCAAGAAGCTACATATATACCCAGATGGAGATAGCCCTCATCTAAAAGAAGCTCTGTCACTTCATTTGAAGGTGTCCCCAGAAGAGCTGGTTTTCGGAGCGGGTAGCGACGAGTTGATTGACCTAATAGTGAGAACTTTTTGCAAACCTGGAAAAGACCAAATTCTAACCCATAAATATGCATTCATCAGCTACGGACTGTCCGCTCAAGCACACAACGTGAAATTTGCCGAAACAGCCTTCGACGACTCTTTCCAGTTTGATTTAGACGCACTACTTGAAGCCGTTACGCCGAACACTCGTATCGTATTCTTAGCGAATCCGAATAACCCAACCGGACAGCATGTCAGACGCCCTAAATTCGAGCACCTTTTGTCCGGATTACCTAAAGATATCATCCTGGTCTGCGACGAAGCTTATTACGAATATGCCAACGGTCGCCCTGGCATGGAATACCCCGACTCTACAACCTACAGAACGGCGGTCGGTAGTCCCCTATTGATCACTCTGCGTACCTTCTCAAAAATTTACGGTTTGGCAGGGTTGCGTGTCGGCTATGCGATAGCTGACTCTGGCATTATCGACTATATCAACAGGGTTAGACGCCCGTTCAATATTAATAGGGTTGCACAAGCTGCTGCTGCAGCAAGCCTTGCAGATTCAACACATGTGGAAAAATCCAGGTCCGCAGCCCAATCTGGTGCTAGTACAATGGTTAAAGCTCTGACCAGCCTTGGTCTCAAAGCTTATCCATCCTTAACTAATTTCACATTGGTAGATTTGGGTAAACCAGCAGATCCTGTTTATCGCATGCTCTTGGACCGTGGCATCGTGGTTCGACCTCTAGGCCCCTGGGGACTACCAGAACATTTAAGAATATCAGTGGGCACACCCAAGGATATCGACACTGTTATCGCAACCATCTCTGAGGTCCTAAAATCCTAAATCGGGAAAAGAAAGACCAGGGCCATGATTGTGCTAAGTGGAATTGCGTGCAACCTTTCTGTTCGGTGCCAAACCAACAAACACCTTTTTGCGGAGAGGACGAATGAACGCTGATGACTCATACTCCAATTCCAGGCCTCAAGATTCGGGTACTGACTTTCAAGCTTTTCTGAAAAGCTTCGGCCCAGGATTACTCTGGGCAGGAAGTGCAATAGGAGTCTCCCACCTGGTTCAATCCACTCGTGCAGGCGGTGAGGCGGGCTTCGCTCTAGCTGGAGTCATCTTTTTTGCACTGGCCTTGAAATATCCGTTTTTTGAGTATGGGCCTCGCTACGCTTCTGCGACTGGAGAAAGTCTGGTAGAAGGATACCGTCGCATCGGAAAATGGGCTGTCTGGTTATTCTTCTTCCTAGCAGTATTTACCGTGGTAATCACGAACGCTGCAATTATTCTTTTCACCTCCTCTTTGCTTCAGTATACCTTGGGAACTCAAGTCGATCCGGTACTTGCTTCAGCCTTGGTTTACACCGGCTGTGCCGTATTACTGAGAATCGGTTACTCAGCCTTAGATATCGTAATTAAGGTGGTCCTCTTGACATTGGCAATTTCCACTCTGATTGCCGCAGTTGTCGTTGCACCACAAACAGACTTTTCAACTTTTAGCATGAAGCTGATACCCCCGCCTGGTAGCACCGTAACTTTAGCGTTCATGCTCGCACTCGCTGGATGGATGCCTTCAGACATCTTGATATCCCTCTACAGCTCACTCTGGACCCTTGCTAAGAACCAGGCCAGTGGCATAACGGCTAGTGTAGCAACCTCAAGGCTGGACTTTAAAATTGCCTACTTTGGAACGGCACTTCTAGCCTTTGCTTTTCTGACGCTTGGTGCTGGGGTGATGTATAAATCAGGAACGGAATTCAGCTCTAATGGGGCTGTGTTCTCAACACAGTTAATCGACCTCTACGTCCAAACCCTTGGCCCATGGACCAAACCGATAATGATGATTACCGCTCTGACTGCCATGCTTTCCACGGCTTTGACAGTTGCCGATGGCTATCCCAGGGTGTTAGACCGAGCTGTAAAAGTCCTTACTATTGATGACCCAGAAAAAACTGCAAACGCCCCTGTTAGTCGGCCCTATTGGATTGCTGTAATTCTAATCGGCATTGCCATGACCACCGTCTTGCAGCTGTTTCAAACCAGTATGACACAATTGGTTGACTTCGTGACTATTGTCGCTTTCCTGACAGGACCGATCATTGGTTTCTTGAACCTAAAAGCCATTACGTCACCTGTAGTTCCAGAAGAACATCGACCTGGAAAAGCGATGCGGATGTACTCCTATGCAGGACTGATTGCTATGACATCCGTTGCCATAATCTTCATAGTCAGCAGGCTTGGCTAAACCAGGATAGGCCCACAACCGATAAGATTGGTGTAGCAATCAGGTCGCCTAAAGATCTAAAAAGGAGATTATTATGCAGACGCAGTATTCTTACCTAACGATCATGGTAGTCGCTATGGTCGGAGTGGCAGGATGTGCTCCATCAGGCAGCTCAGTCCCTGCGGATTCAAGTGGCAATTTCATCACAGGCGACGGTCTTGTGAACCCGACCACGTCCGTCGTCACGAACTGGGGTGATCTTCCTGAAGGGAGGGAGTGGGGGACCACAGCTGGGATCGACATCGATCCGAATGACGGGCACATATGGGCTTACGAACGCTGTGGAGCGGGTAGCTTCGGTGATGGAGAACCAGTGAACTGCGAGTCGAACCCGGTTCCCCCAGTCTTCAAGTTCGATCGTAACACCGGCGAGGTGCTCGCAAACTTCGGAGCCGATCTCATGGTCACTCCGCACGGTATCCATGTCGATGCCGAAGGTAACGTTTGGATCACTGACTTTGCGGGTAACCGTGAGGGTACGCGAGGTCATCAGGTGTGGAAGTTCGGTTCCGAAGGAGAAGTCCTTCTGTCGCTCGGTGTAGCGGGCCAGCCAGGGAATGCGCCCGGACAATTCAATCAGCCCAATGATGTGGTGACGGGGCCGGATGGATCCATTTACGTCTCTGACGGCCACAATGGCCAGGGCATGACGTCGAATCAGGCGATGAATTTAGGTCGCGAGGCTGGCCAGACGGCACGTATCCAGAAGTTTACGCCACAGGGTGAATTCGTAATGGAATGGGGTGAGATAGGTGTCGAGCACGGCCAGTTCCGAACACCTCACGCGCTCGCTTTCGACTCACAGGGACGGCTGTGGATCGCTGATCGCGGTAACCATCGTCTGGAAATCTATGACGAGGACGGTAACTACTTGGACTCGCGGTATAGCTATGGTCGTATCAGCGGAATCTTCATCAAGGACGAGATGGTGTACGCCATCGATTCAGAGTCCAGTCCGACGAATCATCCGAACTGGCGAAACGGGGTCCGTATAGGTCCGGTCGATGAGGACCGAATCGTCGCGTTCGTTCCGCCGTTCGAGCGTGAGAGTCGTGTATACCAGGGTACGGCAGGTGAAGGTGTCGCCGTAGACGACGACGGAAATATCTATGCTGCCGAAGGTCCTAACTCGCTAAGCTGGGCGGGCGGTGCCTTCACGAAGTACGTAGCAGGCAATTAGCCGCAAATGATTTGGCACCTATGGAATCGTTACCTAAAAATCTAGCCAGAGACCTAAAGGACATCGTTGGTAGTAACTGGGTTCTTAGCGATAGAGATCGGTTACTCGCCTATGAGTCAGACGGCCTAACCGCCTACCGGAGCAAACCTCTAGCCGTCGTACTTCCAGAGACCACCGACCAAGTAAGCCGTGTTTTTAAGTTGCTATCCAGAAATAACATCAAGGTTGTTCCTAGAGGAGCAGGCACTGGCCTTTCAGGAGGTGCCCTAGCTGACCCGACCGCGGTCATCATTGGCACTTCCAAGATGAATACTATCATTAAACTTGATCCTGATAATCGCAGAGCAGTGGTTCAACCCGGAGTTATCAACGCTCATTTATCAGAAGCCGCTGCCCCCCTAGGCCTTTATTACGCTCCAGATCCAGCTTCTCAAAGTGCCTGTACGATTGGCGGAAATGTAGCAGAAAATTCTGGAGGACCTCACTGCCTTAAATACGGTGTAACTTCTCGATATGTCACTGGGCTTACCATTGTCACCTATGAAGGGGAAATCCTCCGATTGGGAGGCCTCGGAAGAGAAAGAGGAAGCTATGACCTAGTGGGTGTCTTCGTTGGTTCTGAAGGGTGTTTTGGAATGGCCACAGAAGTGGAAGTGAAACTGTTACCAAAGCCTGAGTCGGTACGAACCTTGCTTGCAATCTTTGATCGTATCGAAGATGCAGGTAAAGCTGTGACCTCCATCATGGCAAGAGGTTTATTGCCCGCTGCATTAGAGATAATCGATGGTGCTACGATCCGAGCAGTAGAGGCCAGTGTGTTCGCCGGAGGATACCCTGTGGACGCCAATGCTGCCTTGGTAGTAGAATTCGACGGTATCGAGAAAGGACTAGGTGCCGATGTCCAAAAAGCTATTTCGGACTGCAAAAAGGCTGGGGCTACAGAAGTACGTTCAGCAGCCACTTCAGAGGAGCGCCAGAAACTGTGGCAGGGTCGGAAGAAAGCTTTTGGAGCTATGGGAAGAATAGCTACAGACTTGCTGGTCCAGGATGCTACCGTGCCTCGTAGCCGACTTCCTGAGGTATTAATGAAAATATCCGAAATAGGTGAACGTTATGATCTAAACATTGCAAATGTTTTTCACGCTGGAGACGGAAACCTACACCCCAACATTTTATTTGACCGCTCTGATTCTGAGGAACTTCAAAAAGTGGAACTGGCCTCTACTGAAATCATGAAAGTGTGTGTGGCTGCAGGTGGAACTATTACCGGTGAACATGGGGTGGGCCACGATAAGAAATCCTACATGCCTCTGGTTTGTGGAGTCGACGAAATGAAAACAATGAAAAAAGTTAAAACGGTATTTGATCCTTACCATGGAATGAATCCCGGTAAAGTGCTACCAACGGATATCTGAGAAGGAAGAGAAAATTTTGGACACCAACCTGTTGAAACAAATCCTCCCTGTAGAAGGGCAGGTACTAGAAAATTTTGGAGAAACCGACTGGTCCCTCTTTGGTCGCCAAGCTCATGCTGTGGTCTTTCCCCATTCCGAAGAGGAAGTCACGTCTATCCTATCTGTGGCAAATGAAAACAATTGGAACTGTATGCCAGCCGGTAATGGTACTTGGCTAGAAGGATGTTTGAATACCGATAGAGACGTGAACCTCGTTCTTAGCATTAGTAAAATGAACAACATTCTTGTACATGAACCAGACAATTTATTTGTGGAACTGGAGGCTGGTGTCACTTTAGAGCAACTCCAAGCCACACTTCGGTCTTCCAAACAATGGTTGCCTCTCGATCCTCCTGGAGCCAACTCTTCAACAATGGGAGCCATAGTCGCCACAAGTTCCTGCGGAGCATTGCAAACTGGATTCGGTAAGCCAAGAGACCACGTACTGGGAGCAACCCTCATAACCGGTGACGGGAAAACTCTAGAGCTCGGTGGAAAGACTGTTAAGAATGTTGCTGGATTTGATCTGCTTAAGCTCCTCTCTGGAAGCTGGGGACGGTTCGGTGTCATAACTAAACTAGTCATGCGTTTACACCCATTACCGGAAGCAGATCGTACTTTGCTTTTCAGCAGCAACCAACAGCATCCAGGACCCCGTTTGGCTCACGACATTATGCACACCCCTGCTATGCTTCAATCAATCTCTATATTGTCACCAGGACTTGGAGAAGAACCGGAATCCAAGGATACGAGAGTCGCTGTCCGAATCTTAGAGTCCGAGGCAGCAGTTGACCAAGTAGAGGCTTTAATCCTGGAACAAGTAAAGATCTCTCCCCTCAAAAAGATGAATGGGCTGGAATCTAAGAAATTTTTCGAACGACTCCACAACGTTGATGAGAATTCAGATGTCGTCATTCGAGTCACCAGCCTACCCTCGGAAGTTGGAATTTTAATAGATCAATTAGAAAACCTTCAACATTTGGTGGCCGAGAAAGATGGTTTTGGAATCAAGTTTTTGGCTCACAGCGAATCGGGGGTGCTAATAGTCTTAATCGACAACTTAAAGCGTGATGAGAACTGGCTAATCCAATCAACCAAAGCATTGCTTAAACTTCGTACTTCCGTAGAAAATTACGGAGGTAGCTTGACACTATTGCACGCACCCGAAGATCTGATAAGGGCTGTTAAACCTTGGGGGTCTCTAAGTGAAGTGGAAACACTTTTTTCAGGCTTGGAAAAAGTGTTCGACCCCACAGGAATTCTTTCTCAACGTGAATTGCCGAAAAGAAAGACTGAAGGGAGACAGTGCCTGTGAATAATCAACATTCTCATAACGACGCATTGGCAATAACTGGCTTGACTGCAGCACTAAAAGGTCAGAAAGAAAGACTGCTACCCTGCGTACACTGCGGCTTTTGTTTACCAGCGTGTCCTACGTACGTACGCCTGGGCGACGAAAATGATTCCCCACGTGGCCGACTCTATCTCATGAAAGCTGTAGTAGAAGGTAGAATGTCTCCAAAATCGGAAGCCTTTCAAACCCATATCGATCGCTGCTTGGGTTGTAGAGCCTGTGAACCAGTTTGTCCCTCTGGTGTCGAATATGGCCTTCTTCTAGAAAGTGCCAGAGAGGTTGCATCCAAGGCTGGTGCTTCTGCTACTTTTTCAAGATTACTAATGGGCTTAGTCACCCGACGCCCTTGGTCACACTTATTCATGGCAGTTGCCAGAATTCTGCGTTGGACGACACTTCCCAAACTTATCGCACGTATAATCCCAAGGCTCCAAATCCTGCATCCTGTTCGTTTTGGTCTTGCCATGTTAGCGGCCACCTCGGAAACCGATCTGAAAAACTCTACGCCAAAAT
>DUCW01000143.1:14092-18039 GCA_012959595.1 Gemmatimonadota bacterium | reverse complement strand
ATTTTTGTAGAACGGGACCCCGAGAGATGCACTAATGTTACCTCCTGTCTGACCGAGGAAGACCATGCTTCCAAGATCCCTGCGACGGTGGACCCATCCCACTAGTTTGTGGCTTTGTCCCTCATCTTGAGCACACAAGCCACCTACCATCTGTGTGCGAAAACCAGTCTTTTGTATTTCAACACTTCTTAAGTTGTCCATTTCGCCAACTTGTTCAGTCATCTTTTGAAGCCCTTACCCACAGCCACGGGTCTAGAAAACAATTTGTCCAAGAAATAAAAACCAAGTACTAAACCAAGTGCATCCGCTAATCCATCTCCCCAGCTCGGAAAACGTCCGGGCACAAAACTCTGGTGCCATTCATCAAGATAACCATAAATGATGCCCACAAGGACTAGCATGAACCCTGGAATCTTCGAGCCAGTTTTCCACCTACTCCAAGCAAAAGAGGCACCTAATACAAAATACAAAATAGTATGTACTAGTTTATCCAGGCCGGTAAACGGTAAATTGCCCTCGATTTCTAATCCACTCAGGAAAAAAAGTAAGCCCATCCATAAAACTGGAGGTGCCCAAACAATCACCCTGGAGAGAATAGATGTTCTCATTGGAGATGTATGTAAGACAAACTATTCAATTATGGAAAAAGCCCTCTCCCATCGGATCTCCCTGATCCAGGGAAAAGGTTTAAATGAGTCCCGATTATAGGAAAAATACAGAACAGAGGCCCTTGCTTCAAAACGCCATCTCTCCAAAAGACCCCAGTACCGAGAGTCTAAACTGGAGTCTCTATTGTCACCTAGCATGAAATAACGGCCCGGAGGGATAACCAAAGGTCCCCAATTGTCCCGAGTTGGCCTGTACGATACCCTCTCCACGGAATCAACGAGATGCTCCAATTGCCACGACATCCAAGGATGTGGGTAGTCAGTACCAGGGTCTACATGCTTCACATATTCTTCATTCTGCAGTTGACCGTTTATGGTAAGAACAGCTTCTCGCATCGAAACCGTATCTCCAGGCATCCCTATTAGGCGTTTAACCAACTTCAAATCTGGTTCGTGAGGAGGGTCGAAAACCAAAACATCTCCCCTTGAAATAGATGAATAACCCGGTATACGGATGTCTGTTCCCGGGATTCTAACACCTACAGCAGCCCTATTCGCCACCAGGAAATCTCCCACTAAGAGTGTTTCTTCCATAGACCCAGAGGTGATCACAAAGGTCTGCAAAATGCCGATTCGAATACACAAAAAGAGTATCACAGCAATCAGCAATGACTGTGCCCACTCTTTTGGAGAGCTCGCAGAGCTTTCTTCTGAAGAGTTAACGGACGAATTAGAATGGCTAGTAGAGCCCTCTAGTTGTCTCCGCTTTCTTCTTTTAGATTTTCCCATATGCTCCTCTGGAAGGATCGACGGTCAACGTAGGTACTTTCTTATATCCCACCAAGGAAGCCGTGTGACATCCCTATTAGCACTCTTTTTCTGTGGAGTAAGTTCCCAGCTCTTTCCGAGGATTACAGTAACATCCAGATAGGGGTCTGTATCCATTCTGCCCTCTCTTACTTTAGCTCCTAGTGCATCAGCTACAGCGTCGGCTAAATCGCGGCGTCCTGAGCGATCCAATACGACAGTACTGTCTTGACCAAAGTTGGGAGCATTCCCAAAATCAACTACATCAAAGCCCAATTCTCTCAGATAATCTGTGACCGTGGACGCCATCCCCGAAACACCTCCACCGTTCAAAACTTCTACCCGCACCCGTCCCAAATCAGGATTGGGACGGTTTTGGATAGCAGGAGTTGGAAGTAAAGGAGTATCTTCCCCTACTTCCCATTGATCCACCATTGATCCCAAGAAAACGCCCACTACAAGTATCATAAAGAAAAGTAATAGACTCCTAAATTTTTCAGACATGTTCAAACACATCTCCCGCTTACTCTTAGAACGTTCATCTAAACTATCAAATCAGCCAAACCGATCTAGCCCTCTGAATCGATAGCGACCCGAAGAGATTTCAAGAAAGTACTCGCTCCTTTGATTCCTTCTTCATTGAGCTTTTGCACAAGAGCACTACCCACGACCACACCGTCTGCGATTTTTCCTACTATTGTAGCCTGTTCAGGAGTTGAAATGCCAAATCCGACTGCCACAGGTATCTCTGAAACCTTCTGTACAGCTTCTATTTCTCTTCCCAAGTCTTTTCTCAGTAATTCACGCGTTCCCGTTACTCCTGTACGAGAAATATAGTACAGGAAGCCTTGTCCACTCCGAGAAATTTGTGAGATACGTTCGTAATCGGCCGTTGGTGCAACTAAGCGAATGAAGTCTAGTTCTGATTCCAAAATCCTGTCTTCGATCGACGGATCTGATCCTTCAGGAACATCGGTCAAAAGAATCCCTGCCGCTCCTGCTTCTTCAGCCACTTCCAGGAAATTTTCCAACCCATACTGTAAGATTGGGTTCAAGTAACTAAATAAAATGACTGGGGTTTCCGAATTCGCTTTGAAATCACTTAAAATTCTCACCACTTTTTCAACAGTCACACCGTTTTCCAAGGCTAACTGACTAGAGTTTTGGATAGTGGGACCATCAGCCAAAGGGTCACTAAAAGGAATACCAAGTTCTATGATATCGCCTCCCGATGATTCCAAAGCTCCTAGAATCTCTAGACTTTCTTCCAGAGATGGAGCTCCACAGGTTACATATGGAATGAGTGCAACTCGACCTTCGATTTTTTTCCGCAGGAAACAATCAGATACAGACGTCACTTTCTCTCTCTCTGGATAGGCCCTACTGCTCTTTGTGGAACCTCTAGCATCACATTACTCCCTCCAATCATCCCTAGGCCCCTTCGAGTCCAATTTGATGCCCCAGCTCTAAACGTGAGACCTGAGCCACATCCTTGTCACCTCGACCACTCAAGCACACCAGTAGTGCCCCAGCCTCTTTATACTCTGTAGCAATCCTAGAAACATGAGCAATTGCATGTGCACTCTCCAGGGCTGGAATGATTCCTTCCTGTTGAGAGAGATCATGAAAGCCTTTTAGTGCCTCTTCATTGGTAACCGAAACGTACTGGGCTCTTCCGGAATCTTTTAAGTACGAATGCTCAGGCCCTACACCAGGGTAGTCCAACCCAGCTGACACAGAATGAGCCGGAGAGACCTGCCCATCAGCATCTTGCAAGAGATAACTCATTGCACCGTGTAACACCCCCGGACGGCCTGCTGTAAGTGTAGCGGAATGTTTGCCAGAACTGATACCCTGCCCTCCAGCTTCAATTCCTATCAGTTCAACCCCGACATCATCTCGAAACGCTTGGAATATACCCATTGCGTTTGAGCCACCTCCAACACATGCCAATACAGCAACTGGCAACTGACCACTAGCTTCGAGTATTTGTTTGCGAGCCTCTACACCAATAATAGCCTGAAAATTACGAACAATCCTAGGAAATGGATCTGGACCAACCACAGAGCCAATGATATAGTGACTGTCATTAACGTTGGTCACCCAATCTCTGATAGCTTCATTTGTAGCATCTTTTAGGGTCTTCGTACCCGAATTTACTGGTCTCACTTCAGCACCCAAAAGCTTCATACGATAGACATTGAGTGCTTGTCTCTCTATGTCCAATTCTCCCATGTAGACAACGCATTCCATATTGAACAAGGCACATGCAGTTGCCGTCGCCACTCCATGCTGACCAGCACCCGTTTCAGCTATAATTCGATGCTTTCCCATCCGCTGAGCCAACAGTGCCTGGCCCAAAGTATTGTTTATCTTATGTGCACCAGTATGGTTCAAGTCTTCTCGTTTCAAGTAAATTGGACCAGCCCCAAAAAATTCCTCTAGTCGTTCTGCCCTGTACAATGGTGATGGCCTCCCCACATAATCCTTGTAGAGCAGATCGAGTTGCTCTTCGAATTCGGGATCGTTTCT
>DUCW01000143.1:11503-14082 GCA_012959595.1 Gemmatimonadota bacterium | reverse complement strand
CCTCATATGCTGATACGAGTTCGTCCAGTGCCGGCATCAGTGTCTCTGGTACATACCGTCCCCCAAATGGACCGAAACGCTGGTCCTTGTGTCCTGGCGGATCGAAGTCTTCTTTCATTATTCAAGACATCCAGTGTGATCAATACCAGTTGATTTGGCATTCTTCATAAACGACTCCATCAATTGCAAATCTTTCTTTCCAAGGCGAGACTCAACTCCAGAACTGACGTCCACGGTGTCTGGCTGAAGATGTCTTACTGCATTCTGAACATTGTCAGGATTCAAACCACCCGCGATAACCAGTTCCAAATTCCCAGAAAACACATCTCTAAGATTTCCGATCTCTTCCCAGGAGAATTTCGTTCCAGTACCCCCAGGATGCTCAGGATTAAAACCATCCAATACAATTCCATCCACAAATGGCTCCCATTCATCAAGTGCAGTAAAAACCTCCGTTCTACCTTTTACTGCCATCGCTTTCCATATGGTCCAATCTCCTCTCATTCTCAGTTCTTTGGCATAAGCAAAATTTTCTTCTCCGTGAAGCTGTATTACAGAAGCTTTTACCGACCTAGCTAAGTGTTCTGCTGTTCCTATCTCCTCGTCCACTAAAACAGCCACTACTTGCATCCCTACTGATGAAGCAATTCCTCCTCCTGTAGTCACAGATATACTCCTTCTGAATCCCTGTGACAAAATCATTCCACCGTAATCGGCACCTACTTCCTCAGCTCGAACAGCATCATTCATATTCGTCAAGCCACAGACTTTAATTTGGAGATTAATCAAGTGCTCTACTCCATTTGTCTTGCCCTGTTAAATTCTGTAACGCTTCACCTGAACTTTCCTGTCGCAGTAGCGATTCTCCCACGAGTACTGCGTCAACCCCAGCATGACCTAACATACAAACATCCCTCCTAGTATGAATCCCGCTCTCTGAAACAAGAACCACCTCAGGCGGCACTCCACTCAACAGCGAAAGGGTTGTATCAAGCCTCGTATCAAACGTCTTCAGATCTCTATTATTAATTCCAAGGAGACTGGCTCCTGCCAGCACACCCCTTTCCAGTTCTAAGCCGTCATGTACTTCAATCAGAGCTGCCATTCCAAGACCCTCAGCTATTTGCCTATAGTCATAAATCTGCTGATCCTCCAGCACACTAACAATCAAAAGTATCGCATCCGCTCCCGCGATGAACGACTCATAGACTTGACTTTCATCAATAATAAAATCTTTCCTCAGAATAGGCAGGTCGACAGACCCCCTCACTTTCTTCAAGTCATCTAAAGATCCCCCAAAATAGTCCCTATCAGTTAAGACACTGATAGCAATCGCACCAGATGATTCGTAGTCCACGGCCAGTTCGACAGGATCGAGACCGGGACGGATCAGCCCGGCACCCGGTGACTTCCTCTTTATCTCAGCTATTACTCCAACTGATTCACTAGAGGTCAAACTAGCAAGGAATTCCTTAGGGGCAGTAACTCGATCACATGCAAGGCTCAGCTTTCTGTACTGAGATCTCAGTGCTTCTACCTCTTGATATTTAGTTTTAATAATCTGGTCCAGTATAGTCATCAGTGTCTCCAACCTTGCACTCTAACAGAATACCAGATATTCTTATTTTCGGTTCTTATTCGGTTTATTGTCCTACAGAGGTTACCAAAATGCCCCTGACAAAAAGACAAAAAGAGATCCTTAGTCATATTCAAGGTTTCATCGATAAGAATGGATATGCACCCAGTTTTGAAGAGATGGCTGAAGCCTTTGGCTTATCTTCGGTAGCGACTGTCCACGAACACATAAGTAATTTGGAACGTAAAGGCTACATCCGGAAGACCTATAATGAGAGCCGTTCTATAGAGCTGGTTCAAAAGAAAGAAGCCCTTGGTGCCGTGGAGATTCCTCTTCTAGGCTTAGTGCCTGCTGGAATCCCCACAGAAGCCATTGCACAGAAAGAAACTATAACGGTTCCCCATTACATGGTAATGAGTGAGACAAAAACCTTCGCTCTCAAAGTGGAAGGCCAGTCCATGATCGAAGAACAGATTTCAGACGGAGATTATGTCGTGGTGCATGCCCAGAGCACTTCCCTTGATGGACAAACCGTCATAGCTCTAATAGATGGAGATTCTGCTACCGTAAAGAAATTTTACAGAGAAGCCGATGGTCGAATAAGGCTCCAGCCTGCAAATCCAGCAATGGAACCTATAATAGAGGAAGCCGAGAACGTGCAAATACAAGGGATAGTAGTAGGGGTTATTAGAAAATATCTATAAACTGACAACTACTCGGATGCCTGTCTCAAACGATCCAAAATCCACAAAGCCGTACCGTCTTGCAAAACTTGGTCGGCTAAACCCATTCCGACTTCCATGCTTTCAGCAACTCTGGAAATATAAAGGCTAGCTCCTGCGTTCAATACCACAGCATTTCGAGCCCCACCTTTTTCTTGGTTTTTCAAAACACGAAGCACCATCTCTGCATTCTCCGCAGGCTCCCCACCCTTTACTTCCTCTGCTGTACAAATTTCCATCCCGAAATCTGTCGGCGAAACCACATACTCCTCTATCCCACT
>DUCW01000143.1:9849-11448 GCA_012959595.1 Gemmatimonadota bacterium | reverse complement strand
CGTGGGACCCAGAGGACTGACCTCATCTACACCAGGTTCTCCATACACTACCAGAGCTCGATCGTGACCCAACTCTCTAAGTGTCTCAACTATAAGTCCCACCAAATTCCGGTCAGATACTCCAACGAGTTGGCTCTTAACAGAGGCGGGGTTCGTCAATGGACCCAGAATATTCATCACCGTAGAAAATCCCAGATCCCTTCGGACGGGTCCCACGTGTTTCATAGCTGGATGAAGCAAGGGAGCAAACATAAAAACAATTCCGACTTCTTCTAGGACTTCTGACATCTTCGAAGGACTCAGTTCAATGTTTACACCCAGAGCTTCTAAGACATCGGCACTTCCGCTTTTTGATGTGAAAGAACGATTTCCATGCTTGGCTATTCGGGCACCTCCAGCACAGGCTACCAACGCAGCAGCTGTTGAAATATTGAAGGTCGTTATCTGACCTCCACCAGTGCCGCAAGTGTCTATTAAACCCTCTTCACATTTTACTGTGACGGGAATCATAGCCTTTCGGAGTGCACGAACTCCTCCAGCAACTTCGGCTGGTATTACACCTTTTACTTTGAGGGCAACCAAAAATGCAGCCATTTGAGTTGGTAGAGCAGTACCGTTCATAAAAGTGTCAAAGACCTCTTCCGATTGGGTAGCAGTCAAATGGTTGCCTTCCGCTGCTTGGCCAACTAAACCACGAAGCCGATTGAGATCCTGAGGCGAATTAATTTTCTTGCTCATTCAAAACTCCTTCGATTTCTTAAGAACTGATCCAAGTCTGCATTCTATAGACGACCTATATAATTCAACCTCTTTTCCACTGCTTGACAACGCTTACTCCCTTCCTACCTTCGAAACGTGAATGATATGAATAAATATTGTCTTAAGTTGATCCTTCAATATGATGGTGCAGCTTTTCATGGTTGGCAGATACAACCTGCTGAAAGAACCGTCCAGGGAGAGCTGGAATCCGCTTTATTTAATCTTACAGGCAGGTCATGCCGAGTTATCGGTTCAGGAAGAACGGACAAGGGAGTCCACGCCACTGGGCAAGTAGCTAGTGTGTCAACCGAAGCTACTTGGACAGCCGACAAGCTTGGGCGTGCACTTAATGCACTACTTCCCGAGGATATCTGGATAAAGAGTACTTCAGTAGCTCATTCTGAGTTCCACCCTCGATATGACGCCATCTCAAGAACCTATTCATACAATCTTGGTCTCACGGAAGAGTCTAGGTCGCCCTTTAATCACAGATGGTGCTGGGCTCTTAAAACTAAAGTAGATGTGGCCCTTTTGCGAAAAGCAACAGAACTCATACTCGGAGAGCATTCGTTCAAATCATTTGCAAAATCAGGGCAGCCTGAGAGAGGATATACTTGTTTTATCCAAAAAGCCTCATGGGATCCATGGAGAGATCTGGGCTTATCGCTACACATCACCGGTAACCGATTTCTGCATCACATGGTTCGTTATCTAGTGGGTACTATGACTGATATAGCTACAAAAAAGAGACCTATCGGAGACTTCGAAATGTTACTAAACCAGCCTGACACCCCTATGGTAACGTCCCCTCCAGCACCACCGACAGGATTATTCTTAACC
>DUCW01000143.1:392-9804 GCA_012959595.1 Gemmatimonadota bacterium | reverse complement strand
GTGAATAATATGGGCTATATTGATCCCTACTAATCGCCAACATTTAACGCTAGAATTGAACTTATGAGAATTTTCTTAGATACAGCGGACCCGATTGAAATCCGTAGAGCAGCTGACGCTGGTTTAATCGATGGAGTCACTACAAACCCATCCCTATTGGCCCAGGTGGCCAAAGAGCGAGAACCTTCCGACATATTCAAGGAAATTTGTCAAACGGTCGAAGGACCTGTAAGTGCAGAGGTTGTTGCCCTAGATGCTGAAGGAATGATCGAGCAAGGCGAGAAATTATATGAGATTGCTGACAATATCGTAATCAAAGTTCCACTCACCGAAGAAGGCCTGGTAGCCTGTAGAGCTCTCACGAACGCAGGCATTCCGGTCAACGTGACACTGTGTTTCTCCCCAACACAAGCACATCTGGCTGCAAAGGCAGGTGCCACCTTTATCTCACCCTTCATTGGCAGAATTGATGATATATCTGGGGACGGTATGGATCTAATAGCACAAATTCGTCAAATCTATGACAACTACGATATAGAAACTGAGATCCTAGCAGCGTCCATCCGGCACCCTCAACACATGGTCCAATCCCTCATGATTGGAGCAGACTGTGCTACGATACCTCCAAAGGTGCTATATCAGTTGTTACGACACCCTTTGACCGACAAGGGCCTTGAAGGCTTTATGAATGACTGGAAATCACTAGGAAGAGATCTTTAAGTAGTGAAAAAAGGTAATTAGTTTCACAATGAGTGCCTTGGTTACCGCAAAATCAGTCCCGAAAATACATGGTCACCTACTATATTTTTCTTGCAAAAACTAAAACTACAATAATCCTAACAGATCCCTTTCAAAGGAGGAGTGATGACTGAATCCAATGACTCGCTTTATAAACACCCCCTGTCCGAAAGGTATGCTTCACCAGAAATGCAACACATCTTCGCCAACAGTCGCCGTTATGGAATTTGGCGTCGTCTCTGGCTAGTTCTGGCGAGTGTACAGCGTGACCTGGGATTACCCATATCCCAAAATGGTCTGGAGGAAATGGAAGGCCATCTTGATGACATAGATCTTACCCGGGCGGCAGAATACGAGCAGCGTTTTCGGCACGATGTGATGGCCCATGTGCATCTTTTTGGAGATGATGCACCATCGGCACGCGGTATCATCCACCTAGGAGTCACTAGTGCATTTATTACTGATAACACAGATCTGATCATACACAAAGAGGGACTAGAGCTTATACGCGACAGACTGATTCGCTGTATTTCTAGACTCTCTACCTTTGCAAAAAACTACCGCAATGTCCCTACTATGGGCTTTACCCATTTCCAGCCAGCTCAACCAACAACAGTGGGTAAACGTGCTACCCTCTGGATCCAAGATTTTCTTCTAGACCTTGAGGAAATAGAATTTCGCCTCAGTACAATTCGATTTAGAGGAGCCAAGGGCACTACCGGCACTCAGGCATCTTTTCTGCAACTGTTTGATGGCGACCACGAAAAAGTGGAAGCCTTAGATCGAGAAATCTCAAAAAAAATGGGGTTCGAAAAAAGTTTTGCTGTCACAGGCCAAACTTATACCAGAAAGGTCGACGCCCAAATTCTAGGTAGCCTTGCTAATCTAGCAACTTCCACATCCAAAATGGGACACGACCTGAGGCTTCTTGCTCAACTCCAAGAAATTGAAGAACCATTTGAAAAAGAACAGGTAGGATCTTCCGCGATGCCCTACAAGCGAAATCCTATGAGGTCGGAGAGAATCTGTGGAATGTCGCGTCATGTGATAACACTGGCCCAAGATCCTCTATTCACAGCAGCAACTCAGTGGCTTGAACGTTCTTTAGATGACTCAGCCAATCGTCGCTTGTCCATTCCCGATGCTTTCTTGTCCATGGACGGAATACTCGTTTTGCTAGAGAATGTTGTTTCTGGTCTAACGGTAAACAAACCTGTGATTGCAAGGAATCTGAAGGAACATCTTCCGTTCATGGCTTCCGAAACTATTTTAATGGCTGCTACTGCTAAGGGTGGGGACAGGCAAGAACTCCACGAACGTATTCGTCAACATTCTATGGACGCATCCAAACGGATGAAGGAAGAGGGCACACCACTCGACCTCTTGGAAAGGATTTCAACTGATCAATTCTTTAATTTGACCTTAGAACAACTGAACAAGATAGTAGACCCGACTAAGTTCATTGGGCGCTCCACACAACAAGTAGATCGATTCTTAGCCGAATCTGTTCAACCGTATTTAAACCGCTTAGGAAAAACCGCCGAGGAACGCCTTAGTGACCCCGACATCCGAGTTTGATAAGATGAACGAAAAGAGCAGCCAGATACCTTTCCCTATGATCCATCAAGGAAAAGTAAGAGATGTCTATAAAGTTTCTGATCAACAGCTATTGATGGTGGCCAGTGACCGTGTGAGTGCTTTCGACGTAATCCTACCTCAGACTATTCCGAGAAAAGGAGAAGTCCTGACTAAACTCACAGCTTGGTGGCTGGATTCGCTTAGAGACGTCCTTGATCATCACCTGATCACTGTCGACACTCAAGAGATATTGGCCAGGTTTCCCAGCCTCGAACATTGCAGAGCCAACTGGGAGAATAGAAGCATGCTGGTCCATAAGACAAAACCAGTGATGGTCGAATGTGTGGTCAGAGGCTACATATCGGGTTCTGCTTGGAAAGAATACCGAAATTCTGGAACGTTAGCTGGAGAAACACTTCCAGCTGGTCTAATAGAAAATGGACCTCTACCAGAACCAATTTTTTCACCTTCCACCAAAGCAACTACGGGACACGATGAAAACATCACCTTTACTGAAGTGATCAACATTCAAGGTGAAGCTGAAGCACAAAAACTCAGAGGCCTCTCCTTTCATATATACACTCATGGTGCAAACTTCGCTCGTGAACGTGGGATCATCTTGGCCGATACTAAATTCGAGTTCGGACATCATTCAGACGGACGATTGCTTTTGATAGACGAAGTCCTGACTCCCGATTCGTCTAGGTTCTGGCCCGCAGAAACCTATAAGGCCGGAGAAAAACAACCTTCTTTGGACAAGCAACCTGTAAGGGATTTTCTAGATGCCATTTCTACCTGGAATAAGCAACCTCCCCCTCCTGATCTGACAAATGATGTAGTTAGTGAAACCACTTCAAGATACCTCAAGATCTTCAGGGCTTTAACAGGAACAGACTTGGACTCATTCACCTCCCCCAAGTTTGACTAAAATAGATGAAATTCGCTAAAGAGGGTTACCCTTTTATAGCAATTGGACTGTTGATGTCGGTTGCCACATGGTTGAAAGCTACGACTCTGGGACAATGGTCTACAATCCCTGCTATCTCTTTGACCATCCTTACAATCTTTGTCGCCTGGTTTTTTCGAGATCCGTCCAGAACCGCACCATCAGGTGAAGATTTTGCAATCTCACCAGCTGACGGAAAAATCATCTCAATCAGAGAGATTGATGAACCCTCTTTCTTCGGTGGATCGTGTCAGCGCATTTCAATATTTTTGAGTATCTTCAATGTACATGTACAACGTGCTCCTATGGCTGGCAAGGTGACTCACCGGAATTACCGAAGTGGAAAATACTTGGCCGCCTGGAATGACAAAGCAAGTGAGGAAAATGAGCAGTCTTCATTGGGCATATCCACCAAGAATGGCAACATACTGGTGAGACAAATCGCTGGTCTTATAGCTCGTAGGATTGCCACCTACCCTGAACTAAATAGCAACCTGGAAGTAGGAGAACGTATCGGATTGATTCGTTTCGGGTCACGTGTGGACCTTTTCATTCCTAGCCACTGGAACATTGAGTGTTCAGTGGGCGACACATCCAAAGGGGGCTCTACTATTTTAGCCCGATCAACACCTCTTGCAAACTGAATTCATGAGAGACCAGGACAACCCCACCAAGAAACTAAGAAAAGGAATAATAATCCTTCCCTCGGCGTTCACTTTAGCAAACCTATTCTTCGGATTTTACGCTATAGTTGCAACAACCCGTGGAGATTTCCTGGAAGCAGGATGGTTTGTAGTCTGGGCCGCCATCATTGACTTGCTGGATGGGCGGATCGCTCGTGCAACAAGGACTGGATCGAAATTCGGTGCTGAGCTCGATTCCTTAGTAGATGCAATTTCATTTGGAGTAGCTCCATCCTTCATTGTGTATACACTCTATTTTTCTGATGGAAATTGGAGTTGGATGTTACCGTTCAGTTACTTAATGGCAGTGGTGGTGCGACTGGCTCGGTTCAATATTGAACAAGCTGGAGTACAAAAAAAATATTTTCATGGCCTCCCTTGTCCTACAGCTGGCATCATCCTCGCTACTTTTTATCCCTTCAGCCAAACCTTGATTTTCCGTGAATATCTGCAAACCATGCCCTGGTCTAGGATAAACGCCATCCTATTGATTGTCCTGAGTGCTCTGATGCTAAGCAACATCCCCTATGCCTTAGTTCCACAAATTAGCTTTCGATCGATCAAGGGTATTTTGGCGTCTCTTTGGATGTCACTAAACATTCTAGTCGCCATTTCCATGCCTTCTTACTATTTTTTCCCAGCACTCCTTGGATATACGTTATGGGGATTGAGCCGAGCAGTGATTCATGGTTTATTGGAGAGATTGCCGGAAAAAGATCCATTATTGGAAATCCTTGGAAATGAATCTGAAGAGGTAAGGACAGTCGACTACGGAGAATTTACTGCAATGAGATCCCAAGAAGAATCAATACATCATCAACCTACAAAAAGGGAGAGGGAAAGGTGAGCCGTCTTCGTTTAGAAATTAGAGTAGTTCCCCGTCCTGGCTTGCTAGATCCTGAAGGAAAAGCTATACAGAGCGGTTTGCAATCTTTGAATTATAGTGATATTCACGACGTCAGAGTCGGCAAACTCCTACTCATAGAGCTTGATGCCGACTCTCCACAAGATGCCATAGATCACGCGACTTCTATGTGTCAACGCCTACTTGCCAACCCGGTGACTGAAGACTTCGAGATCAAACTTCTGGAAGACAGTGGGAACTCTGGATGAAAGTTGCAATTATAACATTCCCCGGGTCCAACTGCGACTACGATCTTTATAAATGCGTGCAGCTAGTTGGAGGTGATCCGGAGTTTCGCTGGCATCGAGATTCATCCCTAGGGAAAGTTGACGCCGTAATGCTCCCAGGAGGATTTTCCTATGGCGATTATCTCAGAGCTGGGGCGATTGCTACAATGAGCCCAATCATGGAAGCAGTGAAAGAATTTGCTGGCCACGGTGGACCAGTCCTAGGAATCTGTAACGGTTTCCAGATGCTCTGTGAAGCGAATTTGCTTCCAGGAGCACTCTTGCGAAATAACTCACTGTTGTTTTGCAGTAAAGAAGTCGCCCTGAGTGTCGAAAATAACTCCACAATCTTTACAGAGCTATACAAACCCGAAAGAAAGCTACGAATGCCCATAGCTCACGCAGAGGGCAATTACTACGCCAATGAAGAGACCCTGGCACAACTTGAAGAGGAAGGTCGTGTCATGTTCAGATACATAGATCCTCAAGGAAAATCTACAGATGGAAGTAACCCTAACGGGTCAGCCAACAACATCGCCGGTATCATCAACACTAGGGGTAATGTTATGGGAATGATGCCGCATCCCGAAAGAGCTGTAGAAAACATCTTGGGGTCAGTAGACGGACTTGATCTCTTCAAAAGCCTCTTAAACCATATTTCAGCCTCAAAAAAGGTATAATTTTGTGTTGAGTCCACAATCTAGACCAGGAGACCCGCAGATCACACCAGAATTAGTCAGTGAACATGGTCTGTCACCTTCTGAATATCAGAAAATACGGGAAATATTAACAAGGGAACCTTCTTTCACTGAATTAGGTGTATTTAGTGCAATGTGGTCGGAACATTGCGGCTATAAGAATTCAAAGAGAATGCTAAAGCTATTGCCGACTAAAGCACCTTGGGTAATTCAAGGCCCGGGAGAAAATGCGGGTGTTATCGACATTGGAGACGACCTCGCTCTAGTCTTTAAAATCGAATCTCACAATCATCCTTCAGCGGTAGAACCTTACCAGGGAGCAGCAACTGGAGTTGGTGGTATCCTCAGGGATATTTTTACAATGGGAGCTCGCCCAATTGCGATACTAGATTCACTTAGATTCGGCGACCTCAATTCAGGACGTGTCCGATTCCTCTTTTCAGGAGTGGTTCAAGGTGTGGGAGACTACGGCAACTGCGTAGGAATTCCAAATATAGGCGGAGAAGTCTTCTTCGATAAAGGCTATGAAGACAATCCTATTGTCAATGCTATGTGTCTCGGTCTAATGAAAAGAGACAGTCTTATTAAGGGTGAGGCTGAAGGTGTCGGCAACCTTCTGGTAGCTGTAGGAACAGCCACTGGTAGAGACGGTATCCACGGGGCAACATTCGCTTCCGAAGAACTCAGTGAAGATTCACAATCTAGTAGGCCACAGGTACAAGTAGGGGACCCCTTTACGGAAAAACTATTACTGGAAGCAAGTTTAGAACTCATTCATAGTGGATATATCACTGGCATCCAGGATATGGGTGCGGCAGGCATTACCTCCAGTGCCGCTGAAATGGGAGGCCGCTCAGGAAACGGAGTGGAAATCAATATCGACTTAGTCCCCGTCCGCGAACCCAACATGACTCCCTACGAAATACTTCTATCCGAATCTCAAGAACGAATGCTCGTCGTAGTGAAAACAGGACATTTGAAAAAGATACAGGACATTTTAACTAAATGGGAACTTAAAGCAGATGAAATCGGCTGTGTCACTGATGATGGACTGTTTAGAGTTACAGAAGGAAGCAGAACAGTTGCAGCTATACCCTGCCTAGCTCTCACTGAAGGATGCCCGACTTATGAACGGGAGGGGAAAGAATCCTCAGAAATCAAGAATCTCCGCTCTAAAGATTTATCTCACCTGAAAACGAGATCATCAGGTTATGAAGAAATATTCCTTGATCTCCTCGGTTCAGGAAATATCTGTTCTAAACGCTGGCTGTACCAACAATATGACACCACGGTAAGGACTAATACGGTAATCCCTCCAGGTGCTGATGCCGGAGTCATCCGCCTCCGAGAAAACAACAAAGCAATCGCGGCAACCACAGACTGCAATGGTCGCTATGTCTACCTTAACCCGAGAATGGGAACTAAAGCAGCAGTTGCAGAAGCAGCCAGAAACCTGGTGAGCGTAGGAGCTTTGCCTATGGCTGTCACCAACAATCTCAATTTCGGAAACCCCCTTAAACCTGAAATATATTATCAGTTTAGAGAGGCAGTCCTCGGGATGTCAGAGGCTTGCAAGCTTTTTGAAACACCGGTGACGGGTGGAAATGTTTCATTTTATAACGAAACCAGTGGCACTCCTATCTATCCCACTCCTGTAATAGGAATGGTAGGAATCATAGATGACACTAAATACTTGACTCGTCCTTTTTTTCAGGAATCAGGAGATGTGATTCTACTGCTCGGGAACAACACAGACGAATTGGGAGGATCCGAATATATCTACGTGTCAGAAGGGCTAGTCGCAGGAGAACCTCCAGCTGTTGATCTCTTGGCTGAAAGACAACTGCAACACAGTGTTCTTTCTATGATCAATCAAGAGCTACTCCAATCTGCACATGATCTTTCAGAGGGCGGACTGGCTTGTGCATTAGCCGAAAGTGCTCTTGGAAATAAAACAGATCCATTCGGAGTTGATATAATTCTACAAGATCGCTTGGAACCGATTCCACTATTTTTTGGAGAAGCCCAGGGCCGTATCCTAGTCTCTTGTGCAAAGAATTCAAGCAACCAGGTTTTGCAAACCGCAAAAGACCATGGAGTCCCATGTCGTCTCATAGGAGAAGTAGTTCCTGCTTCGAATGGTTTCAGAATAGCAGGTCGGACCGGAAATATGGAACTAGATATTGAAACTATGTCTAATAGATTTTTTAATGCCATCCCTACCTTGATGGACAAAAGAAAAGAGTCGTGAGCCAGAGGAACCCAGGAATATGTGTGGAATAGTCGGTATTTCGGCGGAAACTAACGTAGCTGGTGAAATCTACGATTCACTCCTAATGCTGCAACATAGAGGTCAAGATGCTGCGGGAATGGTCGTCTGTGATGCAACCGGACAATTAAACAGCCGAAAATCCATGGGTTATGTCCGAGATGTGTTCCGGCAAAATCACATGGAGAAGCTAACTGGAAATTACGGAATAGGGCACGTGAGATATCCTACCGCGGGAGGAGCGGGGAAAGAATTCTCTCAGCCTATGTACGTCAACTCTCCATATGGAATCAGTCTTGCACATAATGGAAATCTTACTAATTCGCAAACTTTAGCCAAGGAACTATTTCAAGCTGAGATGCGACGCTTAAACACTGACTCCGATTCTGAAGTTCTCTTGAACATATTCGCTCATGAGCTTGGGAAATTTAAAGAACTAAACCCCTCGCCAGGACATATCTTCAAAGCTGTAACCGAAACTCATAAAAGGTGTGATGGTGCCTACGCGGTCATAGCTCTGATTACGGGATTTGGAATTTTAGCTTTCAGGGACACCAACGCAATCAGACCTCTATCTCTCGGAATAAGACGGGGCAAATACAGGAATGAATACATAGTGGCATCGGAAGATGCTTCATTCATGGCTCAAGGTTTTATAAAAGAAAGGGACATAGAACCAGGTGAAGCTGTTTTCATAGACAACAACGGCAAATTGTCTTCTCAACAATGTGCTGAAATTGTTCAAAAAAGACCGTGTATTTTTGAGTATGTATATTTTTCACGACCCGACTCAAAAATCGATGAAATTTCTGTTTATAAATCACGAATGAGAATGGGTTCCAAATTGGCTGAAAGTATCAAGAGGTCACATCCAAATCATGATATCGATGTTGTAATACCTATTCCTGAGAGTTCCAACACTGCGGCACTTCAATTATCAGTTGACTTGGAAGCCCCTTACAGAGAAGGGTTTGTTAAAAACAGATATATCGGTAGAACTTTTATCATGCCTTATCAGGAGGAAAGGAAGAAATCAGTGAGAAGAAAATTAAATATTCTCGATCTGGAATTTAGAGGCAAGTTTATACATAAAAAAGTTGTCAAATATTTCTGTCCGTGATATTGAAAAAGGAAATATTTACTGTGACAACACTAAGACAGGCGCTGTAAATATAACAAAATTACTTCGTGTCATTGAACGTGTATTAAGCAAAGAAGAAGAAAAAAAGACTTCATCAGACGGGTTGCAGGCAAAAAGGTTATCATCAGCATATTTAAGACAGCTTGAAAATATAATACATACGTCAAACATAAATCAAACAGTATGTTTGGGGGTTCAAACAAGCCCCTGCGGGCACGACAACACGGA
>DUCW01000143.1:0-382 GCA_012959595.1 Gemmatimonadota bacterium | reverse complement strand
TTTTCTTTTATAAGATATGATATTCTCCTACAAGTTTATTATAATCTTCTGGTTTGTTTTCAATGAATCTATAAAGGGTGAGTTTAAGGAAGGGCTTATGGCATGTCTTTCTGAGCCAACAATTAAAATTATACAAATATACAATGAAGATGGTAATTTTATTGCAAGAAGCGTGTTAAGATTAATGCAGGATGAGAGTGGGGATCCACAATTATATCTAGAGCCAGCATACTCAACAAATAACCACAAGGCTATTGAGGATGCTTGTTTGCGTTTTGCTCAACAAAAAGCACAAGAAATGGGTGTAAAGTTGTGTACAGATGATAAAAGTTTTTCTACCTCCTCAGACAGGTCTGAAAAAAAGACTCTTCTGTCACTGGGC
>DUCW01000142.1 GCA_012959595.1 Gemmatimonadota bacterium | reverse complement strand
GTGAGGTCGGTAGTTCGAGTCTACCCAGGCCCATTCTCCGAAAAATTTGTGAAACTCCTTCCAACGAGTAACGACTGGAAGGGGTTTTTCTTTTTGTCCCCAAACAGTATTTCAAGGGTTATTTAAAGGAGAGCTGTCAGGGCTGTAAGTATTCCAGCACAGAAAGGTGGGACCAATAGGTTGTCATCGATGGGCCAAGCCAAGCGTTCCGCGAAGGCACATAAGCAGCCTGAACAAAAGGATACCTGGAGAGAGTGGTCAATATTCAGTGTTAGGACTGCTATAAAAGCAAAAGTCATTGTTCCTTCTACGCTGCCACCTAACAGTGGTCGCTTACCCCATTTCTGGCCTATATAGCCTGCCGCGGGGTCGGCCCAGGAGTGTACTAGGATAGCTGACAATGCCGCGGTTTTTGGAAAGAAAGTCAATGTTATTAGAACCCCGAGTGCAAGCCAAGTGGAAGATGCGATACTTTTAGATTCACGGGGCGTTGCGAGTCGCCGAAAAGTTTCTAGAAAAAACCGATTAATCCCTTCATTACGTAGCCTAAGGAGATCGAAAACGAGTGAAAGCGTGAAGATACTTGCAACGACGGCAAGGTATTTTGGTTTGTCTATATCGAAGGCAAGGACCCCTGCGACGAGAACAGTCCCACTAGTGGCGTGTAAGACTGCTCTCCAGATTTTCTTTCCCTGAGTTGCTTTGGGAATTTCCATGTTGTTAGTTCTTCTGACTAGCTGGTAATATGATAGGGTACTCTTGCTAATATTGGTTAAAGATAGACGTAAGGTTTTCTTTGTGGGACGTTTCTGCCAAAGCCACCATGAGGAGAACTCTGGCTTTGTGAGCCGGCAGGTCACGTGCCAATATCGTCCCTGCTACCGAAGGGCTTCCTGGAATCCTACCGCCAGGAACTCTTGAAGCAATGACGATTGGAATACCTTCTTCTGTAGCTCTTTGGATCCCTTCCAGAGCACCGGAACTCATTCGTCCGCCAGCAAAAGTTTGAACTAC
This sequence comes from Gemmatimonadota bacterium, assembly GCA_012959595.1. Taxonomy (GTDB): domain Bacteria; phylum Gemmatimonadota; class Gemmatimonadetes; order Longimicrobiales; family Gaopeijiaceae. The sequence goes on along the minus strand of DUCW01000142.1, from coordinate 17,293 downwards.
TATTCCTGCTGGATGTCTGTTCGCCCATTGGATGATGGTTGAGCCATCAAAGCCTGCATAGTCAATGACTATGGGTACTTCTGGAAGGGCCTCTATCGTATCTAGCTGAAAAATACTGTTTACAGTGTGTAGATGTGAAGGATTTCGATAAAAAATAATTGTATCCGGATCTGCATACCCGAGGATTCCGTGATCAATAGACCGGAATGTTTGTACTCTTTGGTTGTCGGTTTTCCAGGCATCACGAGCTGAATTGATTTCATCATTTAGTACGATCATTACGCCACGATTTTTGGAATGTTCTTTTGTGGCGACTCTCACTGCCTGTAGAAGATTAGACGGACCGTCAGCAGATATTACGTCAGCCGAACGCATGGATCCTACCATAACGACAGGCCTGTCATCCTTAACCACTAGGTTCAGGTAATAGGCAGTTTCTTCCATGGTGTCAGTGCCATGTGTAACAACTATTCCGTTGATTGTTCCATCCTGGGAGAAAATCTCATTGATGCGTTTTCCAAGACGTAGCCAGATCTCAGGGGTTATACGAGATGAGCCCGTCCGAGTGATCTCTTCAACGTTAACAGTGGCGTAGTCTAGTATCTGTGGAACAGCTTGTACCAAGGCATGACCCTCCAAGCTAGGAGCATCACTACGTGACGCGATTGTTCCTCCAGTAGTTAGGATTACTACGTGGGGTTTTTCTGGGGCTTGACCAGAAACCGACAATGTGAATAGAAGTAAAAAAGCTGAGGTGACTAAAAAGATATTTTTCATGGCTCCAATCTAAGCGTATCCAAGATAGATGACAGTAGTTGCATGATAAGGTCTTAACTTCGGTTATGATTGATCAGGGGGATATCGGTCTGAAGAATTTTATTTAAGTTGTTGCCATGATTTCAATCTCAAATATTACCAAAATTTATGGAAACAGGACGCTGTTTGCCAATGTCTCGTCACAGATAAATCTTGGGGACCGTTGTGGACTGGTCGGAGCCAATGGTTCTGGAAAGACGACTCTTCTGAGTATCCTCGGCGGAGATATCGAACCCAGTGCAGGTTCTGTCACTGTTCCTAAGCGTCTAAGGATGGGGATGTTAAGACAGGATCAGTATCTCTATGAAGATAGGAAAATCATCAGTGTAGCTATGATGGGACATAGTGAGTTGTGGGAAGCGATGGAAGCTAAAGAAATACTACTAGCTAATGCGGAAGAGGAGTTTGACGCAGATAGATTCTCTGATTTGGAAGAGACAATACAATTAAATGACGGGTACACCGCTGAAGCACGGGCGACAAAGATACTGGAAGGTCTTGGCTTACCAGTAGATGTCCATCAGGAAACGTTATCGACCCTTTCAGGAGGGTTTAAGCTGAGAGTTCTTTTGGCACAGGTTCTGGCCAGTTCTCCTGATGTGTTATTGCTGGACGAGCCGACAAATCACTTGGACATACTTTCTATCCGTTGGTTGGAAACATTCTTGAGAGATTTTGTTGGAGCTGTAGTAGTGATTTCCCATGACCACCGATTTCTTGATAATGTTTCAAACAAGATTTTGGATGTCGACTATGAAACTGTTCTAATGTATACTGGCAACTATAGCCAATTTTTGAAGGCGAAAGTCTCCGAACGAGAGCGAAGAGAGAAAGAGATCAGTTCCCGTAAGCGGGAAATCTCTGAACATCAAAAATTTGTAGATAGATTTCGAGCTAAGGCGAGTAAGGCTAGGCAAGCACAAAGCAAAATCAGGATGATCGAGAAAAAAGCAGATGCTTTGGTCACTTTGCCACCAAGTTCACGCAAGTATCCCACCTTCCGTTTCGAGCAGCAGAGAGCGAGTGGTAGGGATGTGCTTAAGGTAAAAGGAGTAAAGAAGGCATATGGAGACAAGCAGGTCTTAAACGGAGTCGACATGCTAGTTGAACGTGGAGACCGTTTGGCGATCATGGGTCCCAACGGAATTGGAAAGTCTACACTTTTGAAAATCATCATGGGAGAATTGCAGGCGAATGAGGGAGAAATAGAATGGGGTTATGAGACACATCTGGGGTACTTTCCGCAGGATAACAAAGATCACTTTAAGTTGTCTAAGGAAACAGCTGAAGGATGGATATGGGGTTTTTGTCCTGAAAAAGATATAGGGTATGTTCGCTCGAGGATGGCTTTAATGCTTTTCACGGGAGACGAGAGTAAGAAGCGTTTGAGCGCTCTGTCTGGAGGAGAGGCTGCAAGATTAGTTTTCTCAAGATTGTCCATGTTAAACCCCAATGTTCTTGTTTTAGACGAACCGACCAATCATTTGGATCTGGAATCCATAGAAGCACTAGTGAAGGGCCTGAAAAAATATGATGGAACTCTTGTCTTTGTCTCCCATGATCGATGGTTTGTCGGACAGTTAGCTAATAGAATTCTCGAAATCAAGCCTGAGGATATTTTGGATTACAAAGGGACTTATGAGGAGTATGTTCATTTCTGTGGCGATGACCATCTCGATGTTGATCGAGTAGTCTTGAAAGCTAAGCAAACAAAAAAACTGAAGAAAAAAATCACGAAGACGTCAAATAGGGAGAATGTGAAACACGGAGGTTCCGAACAAGAGAAAGAAGAAAAAGAACTGTGGATTCAGATCGATGTGATAGAATCTCGGATTAAAGAAATAGACCATATCTTTGCTGATCCTAATTATTACGAAAGGAGTAATTCGCAAGAGACGGCGGACCTGAGCAAGGAGAAAACTGAGCTAGAAAAGCAGTTGGAAGACTTTATGTCCGCTTGGGAAAGTATGGAAAAACGAAAGGAGATTCCAGAATAGAATTCCAAAATCTCCTTTCGTCAATACTAAATCTCGCGACTAGTTTTTTACATATTTTTTGACCATCCTAGGACCGACTTCTGCACCATAGATGTTCCCCTCATCGTCTACCATTACACCCTCTGCGGCGGTTGTTCCAGCGTTGTCTGGGTCTGGTTCAGGATCAGGTATAAACGCGGTCACCATTCCATCTATGGCACTCCCAATACGGATACCTCGTTTCCATCCAGGATTAGCACCCCAAGTATTGTTAGATTCTGAATCGGCGGAATATAGTATGTCGTTCTTATCAATAAAGAGTCCGCTTGGCCGACCAAATTGAGTCCATGTAGCGATATGGTTCCCTTCCTGGTCAAAAATTTGAAGCCTAGCATTTGAACGATCAGCTACAAATAGACGTCCTTGAGAGTCCATCGCCAGAGCGTGTGGATCTCTGAATTCACCGTGCTCTTTTCCAGTTCCACCCCATTCTTTTATGAAAGCTCCATCGCTGGAAAATTTTACTACACGGTTATTACCGCTAGCTCCGTGGCCGTCGACTACGAAGATATCTCCATTGGGTGCTACAAGGATGTCAGAAGGTTGGTCGAAAGTGGTCTCTCCCAGTGCGGCCACGCCTGCAGTCCCCAGACTCATGAGCAGTTCCCCATCCGGACTGAATTTGTGCACCTGATGACCGCGTTCTCCATCTCCACGAGCATCAGCGACCCAAACATTGTGTTCGGCGTCCACATGGAGTCCATGTGGCCAAACTATCATTCCCGCCCCAAAGCTATTTATGAGTTTTCCGTCATGATCAAAATGAAGGATGGGATCCACATCGGGTCTGTCACTACAGTCATTTTGCCCACAGCGTTCCCCTACCCAAATGGTTCCATTTGGCCCTGGATAGATTGCACTTGTTGATCCCCATTCACGACCTTCTGGGAGTTCTCCCCACAGTGGGATGGTAGTATACGGGTTGGGGGCATGGTTTTGTGCTTCACTGCCAACAGCTCCTCCAACAGTCAAGGTGACCAAAACAAAAAATGCTCTAAGTGCTAATGACGTCATGATGTTCTCCTGAACTGTAAGGTTACAATCTATGATCCATTCACAAAAATTGTCGATCTTGAAATTTCAATGTTTAACTTATAGATCCCAACTCGCTCGTGCGAGTGTCCAAAAATTGATCGAGACCACTGCCAGGGCTGCTATGTAAAAAGTAGTTGGTGTCAAAGTATCTGGTTGGGGAAAAAAGGCCCCAGTGATCAGTCCTGGGAATCTAAATGCTTGTAGTGTCCAGATCGCACGGGCGATCCAGACATTTTTCCAATAATAAAGTCCTAGGAAGACACTGAGTGCAATGAGGCCTCAGGCGATCAGCCATATTATGGGTGGCCCCAGACGCACTGGTAAGATGTTGGCGTCGAACATGACGTACACTGTCGATTCGTAAAGGATTGCGACGTATAGGTAGACGAAGGCGGCTTGTTCAAACTTTTTTGTACGTTCAGCTGGCCAGATTTGTTTCATCATGAGGTTAACATTTCACTGAATCTCAAAATCTTCCGATTCGAGTATTTTGTATAGTGTCAAGCCGTGGATATTGTCGATCTAAGAATTCATTTCCCAGGAGCATTATAGAATCTTGATAGTATACAGGGTCCTCACCATGCTCGTCATTGAGCAATTGGATCACTTCCATCCCACTAACAATTTTTCCGATCGGTGGGAATCCGCCATCACAGCATGTATCGTAGTGCTGATTATCTGCAATATTGATAAACAATTGGAAGTCACGGGAGTTAGGTCCGCCCCTGGCAAACGACACCGTACTTCGGACATTACTGGAAATAACGGGTTCATCTTCTATAGGTAACATTCTCCAAATAGAATCAAGGGCTGGTTGCCCTGAGTAACCAAACTGCACTACAGAAGGATTGATTCGGAAAAATCGTGATCCCGAAAAAAAAGAATGACGAGAAAGGTAATGGACCCTATCAACAGCAATAGGGGACCAGTTCCGATATAGCATCATCTGGAAATCTCCTACACTTGTCTCAAAGATCACAGAGAAAGAATCGGGAGCTTGTTGTAGATGAGCCTGAGATGGGGCCCATAGAGCCCGAGACGAGTCACACCCAGTTTGTAGGAGTAACACTGAAACTAGCACGAATTTCCAGGTGGTCATTTGCTGTAATACCCTTGGCGGGATCTAAGCATAAAACGGCAAGTTCGACCTAATAGTCACTGTCTGGTGGTCTTGGCCTAGATCTTTAATGGCTGCCAAGTGTTGCTTAAGTCGTTGTACGGCTTGTCTGGCTTCGGAGTTATTTTCTTGTCCGCTGGCCTGCGACAGTTGCCTGATAGCTACTAGTGCCTGCGATGAATGTTCGACTCCTGGAGTAATATTGTCCTTCTGCCAGAACGCCTCGATTTGTTCCATGAGGACCTTCAGCACATCGGTATCTGAGCCTAAATCTCCCCAGTATTTCTGGTCGATGTGTAGTTCGGCATCTCCAATGGTAAAATCAACCTCTCTAATTAATGCACTATAATCTTCTCGGGTGGGCACCGCTTCTTGAGCAATTACTAGGGGCATCGAGAACAGACTCTGTATGGTAAAAATCGCTGTCATCATTAGGATCGAATTCATGCTGTTCTACATGTCACTATTTTTCTCCAAGTATGAGGTCGGAAACATCATAGGTTCAAGGATGAAGAATTTAGAGAGGTGGAAATCCATCTGGCGGTTTACGGTGCCGAGTCTCTTGTTCATATGCGTATGCATATTTGAATAGAAGTCCTTCGTCGTAAGGGCGTGCGACCATCTGGAGTCCAGATGGGAGTCTACCGTAGGTGAAGCCCATAGGTACTGTAATTGCGGGCATGCCCGTTGCTGGAGCCACTAGCTGACTGTTGTCACCTTTGTACTCTTCATTACCCTTGTCTAGGTGAGCGGGCGGGTTCCTCCAAGTTGGATAGATCACAGCATTGATTTGATCTGCGTCCATAGCATCGACTAGAGCAGATAAGTATGCTTGGCGACTCTCATTCTCAAGGTAGTCAGGACAGGCCGGTTCGTCCTGAGCGGGGTGTATGTCCTTCGGTTGGCTCTCGTAGCTTCGCAAGGAATTCTGAGTGTAAGAAGCGTATTCTCCACTTTCTAAAACCTCTAGGACGTCTTGGATAGGTGCATCCTCACCCAATGAGGATAGGTACTGATACATGTCGTAACGAAAACGGCGACAAGACATGTTTTCACGATCGAGTTGTTTCTGTAGGTCAAAATCCAGAGAATCTATGACTTCTGCTCCTAGTGTTCTCAAATCGGAAACAGCTTTTTCGAATAACCTTACGACGGCTGTGTCAGCATCTTCTGCATAGACCATGTCCGGTATTATCGCTATCCTGGCTCCTTGGAGCCCGTCAATCTTGAGGAAATCAGTGTAGTCGGCCTGCTTACGCCCACGTCCAGCTTCCGTGTAAGGATCGGCAGGATCATATCCTGCAACTACGTTAAAAATTCTCGCTGCGTCCTCCACAGAGGTAGCCATAGGTCCAGCGATGTCTCGATCGAAAGAAAGAGGAATGACACCATCTCGGCTAGTAAGTCCGATTGTAGAGCGTATACCTACTAGAGCTAGATGAGACGATGGCCCTCGGATTGAATTGCCTGTGTCACTCCCGAGTCCGGCAACGCCGAGACTGGCTGCTACTCCTGATGCTGTTCCACCGCTGGATCCTGCTGGAACTCTATCTAGGTCATATGCGTTTGCAGTGGTGTCGTAGGATGAGCTGACAGTTTGCCTGGCACTAAAGGCCCATTCTGCCATGTTGGTTTTTGCAAGGACAATTCCGTGGGCCTCACGGATTTTCTGTACCATAAAAGCATCGTCGGGAGGGTAATTGTTCAATAATGCAATGGAACCTCCAGTAGTTGGCAAATCGTGAGTATCAAAGTTGTCTTTTATTAACAAAGGAGCACAGAACAGGGATCCTAGCTCTTCACCTTGCTGTACCAGAAAGTCGATTTCATCGGCTCGTGAAAGTGCATTGGGGTTGGTGACTGTGATCGCATTGATGGTCGATTCATCATAAGCACTGATGCGATCCAAGTAGGTTTGTACGATCATCCGACAAGTTGTTTTCCTCGATAGAATACTCTCTTGGATCTCGGCAATTGTTATGTCAACGACATCGATGGGTTTGGGCACCAGATCACAAGACAGCATGATCAGTGCCAACCAAATGACCGAGAATGATTTTCTGAAGATCATCAAGTTGTTTCTACTAAATGCTTTATCTCTCATCTATCCATACATCTTCGAGCACATCCACCAGTTGCGAAAAGCTATTATCGCTAACTTTCAGTGTGACTCTGTAGGTTCCAGGTTGTGCTATTGGAGCTTGGTTGCCACGGAAGAAGCCTCCGCGGCTCCCTTCTTCCACCGGGGGAGCATTGCCTCTCAGGTCCCAGACAACTCGGTTCAATCCTTGCATTGTGGGACCCTCCATCTCTCTGCAAGTCTCACCGGTTCTCAGATCTGTCACCGTAATAGATACTGTCTCAGGTAGTAACTGATATTGGTTCCCGCAGAGGCATTCTTTCCTTGCCAGATCTTAGCACCTGTGACGGATCTAGAAAACCTAGGATCCTGTTTCCAAAGTACTGCTTCTCGAGGCTGGAAGAGATAGATGTCCATCTCTAGAATTTGACTGGTCAAGTTCTGTAAAGGGGTAATGTCATCGATTATTTGGATGCTACGGCCGTGCGTTGCGAGCACAAGGTCATTGTCCCTAGGATGCACTAGCACATCATCTACACGGGTTGTACCGAGGTTGTTCATGAATCGCTGCCAGGTATCACCTCCATTTAGCGAGATATAGAAACCAAATTCGGTACCTGCGTATAGGAGATCATGATTGTTGGGGTCCTCACGTATTGTACGAACATTTCCAAACTGAGGCAGGTCGGAGCTTATAGATGTCCAGGTTTCTCCGAAATCATGAGTCGTGTAGATGTAGGGTCTTAGGTCATCACTACGGTGACCATCCAGAGAGGCATAGGCTGTAGCTGGATCCGTGTGAGATGCCTCTACCCTGGAGACATAGTAGTTCTGAGTGCCTCCAGAGATGTTTCTTCCTACTTCAGTCCAGGTGGAACCTCCGTCCCTACTCATTTGTATATTTCCATCGTCTGTGCCTACCCAGAGAAGGCCTGGTAGAAGAGTTGATTCAGTGATGGAAACGATAGTGCTGTATTGGCTAACACCATCATTTCGGGAAAGGATACACTCCTGTCCCCGAATCCAAGGTCTACAACGCGGGAGAGAGTTATACTGACCCATTATCTCTATTTCGTCTTTGGTTACATTCTTGGTGAGTTCAGGACTCATCGTCCATGTTTCACCCTGATCTAAAGATCTAAAGAGTCGATTAGATCCAGCAAAAATCACTCTTTGGTTGTGTGGTGATAGGATAAACGGAGTATTCCAGTTCCACCGTATTTCTAGATCTTGAGATGGTGTAGGGCTGATATTGGAATCCTGATCATCCCTAGGTGGTTGAGGCCGAATACTCGACTGTTCCCCAGTTTCTAGATTTACTCTACGGATATTCCCATTTTGAGATTCACTGAATAGCTGTTGGTGATTGGTTTGGTCCACTGCCGTATAGAACCCGTCTCCCCCTCCCACACGATACCAATCTTCGGACAATATCTGTTCACCTCGGACTGAACTGGGACCACACCAGGAGCCGTTATCCTGAAGTCCTGTACACACATAATAGGGTCGACGCATGTCGACGGAAGAGTGGTATGGTTGTCCGACTTCCCAGTTTCGGAAGGATTCCCAATTCTCCCCTTGGTCATAACTAACATCCAATGAACCGTCGTTTCCAATCATGACATGATCACTGTTCTCTGGGTTGATCCAAAACGCATGTTGATCAACGTGTCCATAACCTTCCAGTGTCTCGAAGTTTTGTCCTCCATCAGTGGATTTGTGGACTCGTTGGTCAACTGTGTAGACCAAATCAGGGTCCATCGGGTCCACTCTTATTTGACTGAAATACATAGGTCTTCCGTTTTCATTACTTCTAAACTCCCAGGTATTTCCTTTGTCAGTAGATCTCCAGATACCGTTGTATTGTGGGTCATCGGGGAGAGAGTCCTCTTGTGATAGACGCTCTTGTTCAGCTGTTTCTTCAGCAGACAAAGCATTTTCTTTGTCTGGAGCCACTTCGATTTGAGCATAAATAATGTCAGGATTTGCCTGGGTATTTGCCAGGGCAATGCGTCCCATAGTTCCATTGGGGAGTCCGTTGCCTTCTATCCTCGACCAACGTTCTCCTCCATCAGACGAATGCCAAATGCCACTTCCAGGGCCTCCTCCAACAAAACAACAAGCTGTTCTCCTGCGCTGGTAAGTAGCAGCAAATAGCACGTCTGGATTTGAGAAGTCAATAAGGAGGTCGGTAGCACCAGTATTTTCATCAACGTAGAGTACTTTTTCCCAGGAATCACCTTTGTTTGAGGTTTTGTATACACCCCTTTCCACGTTTGGGCCAAACAGGTGACCGCTGGCAGCTACCCAGGCTACGTTAGGGTCACTTGGATGCGTCACTATTCTGCTGATTGATTGAGTTTCTTCTAGTCCGACCGACCCGAATGTTTCCCCACCGTCTGTGGACAGATAAACACCTGCTCCAAAAGAGGAGCTTTGGCGATTATTTGATTCACCCGTTCCTACCCAAACGATGTTTGCATCTGATTCACTAATGGCTATAGCACCAACAGACGCTGTAGGGTGAGTGTCAAAGACGGGCTTAAAGGTGATTCCATTATTCGTGGTTTTCCAAAGACCTCCAGTGGCAAAACCGACAAAAAATACATGTGGGTCATCCTTTGATACAGCTATGTCATCCACTCTGCCACCCTGACCAATAGGTCCGATACCTCTCCAGGAAAATGATTTGAGGATGTTGTTATCCGACTGATTGATTACCGAGTTTTGGGTTGTTTCTTGGCCCTCAATTGGTAAAATGAAAAATGTACTAGAAAAGATTAGTGCAAAAGCTAGCTGAATCCCATGGGTCCTAGTGGTACCAAACATAGTTTTGATCCTTTAGATGTAGTTATTAAAAAATGATAGTAAAATCAGAGGTATCCTCTGTTTAGAAATCTTCACTGGTAATCCTCCTCTGTTCATTCTCTGGTCCTTTGAGGTGTACATCCAGCCAGGCGGTCCAGCGACCCCATAAGTCGAGAAGTGTTTCCTTAGTTGCTGGTCCGTGGTCTTCGAAAGGATAGAGATACATGGCAGCTTTCTTGCCCAATCCATTTAAAGCATGGAAAAGTCTTGGTGAATGGTCGGGTGCGGTACCTACATTTTGGTCATGCAGCCCATGGTACATGAGTAGTGCACCAGTGAGGTTGTTAGCGTAGACAAACGGAGACATCCCTAAATAGACTTCTTTGGCGTCCCAGAAAATCCGTCTTTCACTCTGGAAGGATAGAGGTGTAAAAGTTCTATTATAATTACCATCCCCAGCGATACCTGCCTTGAAGAATGGTGTGTGCACCATGGCGTTGACAGTGCCGAAGGCACCGTAAGAGTGCCCGCCTAGACCCAACCGCTTTCGATCGATGATTTCACGGTCATCCAGCTCGTCTATTACGGCGGCTAAATTATTACGCAGATCGTGTTCATAGTTGTTATTCATTTGGCCAGGTTTACCGACGATAGGTGTATCCGGTTCGACGACGGCATAACCCATTCTTGTCATGTACTGAATCGATCTGGTACCAAAATTGGGGAAGGCGTTCTTATTGTAAGTTCTTCCCGCTTCGTCATAGCTCTCTTGATCTTCGTATTCCCTGGGATAAAACCAGAACATGGCAGGCAGGCGGGTTCCTGGGTTGTAATCTGAGGGTAATAGGACGTTGACCATGAAGTTGAATCCGTCCGGACGCTCTACAACGAATCTGTGCCTAGGGGCGTTGGTCAAATCTGGAGTGTAGTCGATATTTTCGGTTAGTTGCGTACGTCTACCGTTCGCTAAGAGATGTGACTGAGGAATTTCGGTTGGAGCTTCTCTCGAAACTACGAATTGTTCATTGTCTACATTGAGGACTGAAACAATTCGTTCGTACTGGTCCTGGCTACTACTCTCATAGACCCTTTCTTTTTCCCCTGTCAGGATCTCTACTTTATCGAGGAAATTTTTAGGCCCCTCTTGCATTGGATCAGCATTGTAGTCGTGACCGTAGAAGAAGACACTTTGTCCGTCGACTGAAGTTTGAACCACACCATTGCCTGCATCTGAGGAACCACGACGGTTGACAACAGGGACTTTGCCACCAGCCATCAGTAGAGACCCCGGATTAGAGTAGAAGTCGTCCGACTCGTACTGTGCCAGGATATATTTTTTGCCAGCGTCACTCAAGTCAATTGCGTATTGAGTTATTTGATTCTGGCCATCTTCGCCCTCAGCACTTTCAGTAACAAAGAGCATTTCATAGTCGTGGGAAAAGCTGTGACTGGATATATCAGAGGCACTTTGATACAGGACCGATAGATCTGAATCTTCGAAAGGAGGTGCCCACAGTAGTACCCGGTCATTGCTGTTTTCATCGTTATCGTCCTGCTCTTCACGTTGAAGATAAGTTAGGCCGCTAGTGTCTTCTGTCCATCTGATTTGTCGTTTTTGTAAGGCACCTCCACTGCCTGCTACTCCAGGAGCGGACGGTCTTCGGTCGCCTAATCCAGTATTCATCTCTGTTGCTTCTAGATCAGCCAGCATATTGCCAGATCGGCTCCAAAGTTGCTCGACACGGCCGAAATTGTTCACAGGCACTATATAGCTGAACGGTTTCTGCAAAAGCTCTACTCTGGAGTGCTGTCCATTGGGAGCGAAATCGAAACTGTAGATCATCGCTGGGTTGCCGACTTTCTCTGTGTCACCGTTTTCAACATTTATCGTGACTAGTTGGCCTGTAGCATGCCATCCTAGCAATTCCTCGTCGTGGGGAGTCGCCATAAGGCTTGCATAAGTCCGAAGCATGTTCTCACCATCCTGAGTTTGCTTCACTTGTGGCCCAGTTGGAACCATACTCGGTAGCGGTTTTCCTGATCGGTCATCTGGAATGACTACGGTTGCAATTTCTTCTCCATCTCCAGTCCATTCGAAGCTGGTGACGAAGTTGGCTAGGACAGGGAGATTTGTAAGTTTTCTGGTATCCCCAGTTTCAGGGTTTCCTATATAGATATGGGTTTCATTAGAGTCGTGAACAAAAAAAGCAAATTTGTTTCCATCGGGTGAAAAAGTAGCATTAGAAATTCGAGAGCCATTGGGTATGTGCACTGAGATTTTGGATCCATCTGAGGCAGAGATGATGTCAATGCCGACGTTGGAACGGATAGTCAGATTACGGTGCCGATTTGCGGAGTAATCAAAGAACTGTCCACCCAATTCGTCGAAGTCCCTTGAGAAGCGATCCATAGTTACTGGCCCGTCACTGATTTCGTGAAGAAACCAGAGTTTGTTTGCACTGACGTCCGACAAAGTCACATTGAGATAGCGGGGAGCTAAAACGGCGTCAGATATGTCATTAGGAGGATGGACAAAGGATTTGTCGTCTAGGATCTGTTGTGCATCCCATGCTTGTTCGCGGTTCTGTGCTTGGGCTACAGATGGGGCGAACGAGATAAAGAAGTAGACCAAGGCTATTAGGGCCTTAGGGAGCATTCCTCTAGAAATTGAGATATCTCGGCGACATTGGCTCATGCTGGTTTCCTCTTTGTGTACGTTTTCTATAAGATTTTTGTCATAGCGGTTCTGACTTGGTTCATCTTTTCGACGGACAGAAAAAATCGGGGTGTGAGAGAAGATCCACAAGGGGTAGCGTTGTGGCTCTTGTGAAGCAGGGAGGAGTTACCTTATCAATTGGTGATATTATATGCGGGATTTACTGCATTTAGGCGTTCATATTTTTAAAACCATTCTTCGGTCAGAAAGCGATAATTGATTATAAAGTAGGGATTTTAGGTTACTCAGATGGATGAGTCGGACAGAAAGACAAGATTGCTTCGTGAGATAGGGTTGACAGGCCTAGTGGCAACAGGGGTCTGTTCTATGATGGGAGCCTCTATCAACGTGGTGCCTATAATGATACAGCGAAGTGTGCCAGGGATTGGGTCGTCGGTGGTAGAGGCTTACCTGTTTTCGATCATTCCTGCCAGCTTAGCAGCCCTTTCCTATGCGATCCTCAGTTCAGCGATGCCTAGAGCAGGAGGGAGTTATGTATACGCCAGTCGTGCCCTAAGTCCCTACCTAGGTTTTGTGGCGAGTTTTTCCCAATGGTTTGGCCTGTCCATTGCAATAGGGGTGATATCGTATCTAATAGTTCCTTTTTTTCGGGACATATGTTTGGTCCTGGGATGGCTAGAATTGGCCAGTACCCTTGATGCAGGACCAGTGAGGCTTTTCCTCTCACTATTGATATTGTGGAGTTTCGTTGCTCTGAACTTGAAAGGAGTTCGGATTTATGAGAAAACATTAGTTCCACTTATGCTGATAATGTTTGCCTTGGGTAGTGTAGTGATAGTCTCAGGATTTCTTTTCGATCACCAGGATTTTATCTCAGCCGTCTTTCAAGAATCAGGGTATGTAATTCCCGATCCTGAAATCTCTAGACTGGGGATCTCAGATTATTTAGCAGCGTCAGCCATACTTTTTACGAGTTTTATAGGTTTTGATTCCATTGCTCAGGCTGGCGGAGAAGCTCGAAATCCAGCTCGGAATTTACCATTAGCTATCGGTATGGCTGTGGCTATAGTCGGCATTTTTGATATGCTATTCACGGCAGCCATCTATCATGCAGTGCCTTGGAGTTATATCGCTGAGAAAGCTCAATCCCAGGATCTTACAGCTCCCGGACTTTTAGGCTATTTACTTCCTGATGGCTTGACGGTTGCGATCATTCTGGGAGCGGCTGTCGCTTTATTAAACGATCTTCCAGCGATGTTACTATCTGTTTCTAGGCTAATGTTCTCGTGGGCAGAAGATGGGATTATTCCGTCGGGAATAGCCAAGATAGACAAAGGATCTGGTGTTCCTCGAGTAGCCACAATGCTCAGCGGTTGTATGGCTTCCATTGGGATAGTAGGGAGTTATTTAGCCAGCGATTTCTTCCTGGGGATAGATATCCTAGTTACCTCCATGCTCGTCAATTTTATTTTTATGTGTTTAGCCGTTCTGGTTTTGCCAAAACGAAATCGAGAAATTGCTAACGAGGTTACTGTCTTGAATTCATGGGCAGCTAGAAAGGCAGTTGCACTATTTGGAATAGTGTTATTAACATTATTTCTGGCTGTGCATGTTTGGAAAGATTTAAACAACGATTTAATTGCGTGGTATTTCCATTCCACATTTGTATGGCTTTTAGTGATGGGAATAGCGACTCTCATTTATTTTTATGAGGTTAGTCGTCTTAAGAATAAGGGGATTAGTATCAATGAAGTTGTTTCTAACTTGCCTTCGGAATAACCCATGAAGAATGTTGTGGAGCGTATCGACCTAAGTCCAGGATTGGAAATATCACGAGTGTTGACTGGTCTTTGGCAGATAGCTGATATGGAGCGTCTTGGAAGCCTGGATACTAAGGAAGCTATCGAAGCAATCAATGGCTACGTGGAATCGGGTTTCACTACCTTTGATATGGCTGATCATTATGGATCCGCCGAAGTGATTCTAGGGCAATTTCTCCGTGAGTTCCCTGGACTGGGAACTCAATTGTTGACTAAATGGGTGCCGAAACCCGGCCCAATCACCCGCGAAGATACTAGATCAGCGATCCAGAGATCTTTAGAGAGACTGGGCGTCGACTCTATTGATCTCTTGCAATTTCATGCCTGGAACTATGCCGATCCAATTTGGTTGGAAAGTCTATTTTGGTTGCAAGAATTAAAGGAAGAGGGTTTAATCGGACAGCTAGGAGTAACTAATTTTGACACTGTGCATCTCAAAATGGCGCTGCGGAGCGGTATCAAGATTGTTTCGAACCAAATCTCTTATTCAGTAATTGATCAGAGAGCTAAGCAGGACATGACTGAGTTTTGTCAGGCGAATCAGGTGAAGTTACTTGCCTATGGAACCCTGGCAGGCGGATTTCTTTCTGAACAGTGGTTGGGAGTTCCCGAGCCCGAGGAAGGGCAATTAAAAAAGTGGTCGCAAATGAAATACAAACGATTTATTGAAGTTGGAGGGGGATGGGAACTTTTCCAAAAGATTTTGTATCGTTTGTATGAGGTGGCAGAGAGTAATGATGTCTCGATAGCTAACGTAGCGGGACGATATATCTTAGAGGATCCAGCGGTCGGTGGAATTATTATTGGAATGAGAACAGGAGACAACGAACATATTTGTGAGAATTCGCAAATTTTCAACTTTGACCTGTCGGAAACTGAGAGGTCTGCGATAGCTGATACCTTAGATGTTTTCGGAATGGTACCAGGTGATTGTGGCGACGAATATCGAACCCCTCCATTCCTGACCGCATCAGGGGATCTAAGCGACCATTTTGAAGATACTCCGACACCTTATGTTAAGAAGAAACTCTCTGCCAAAAGAGCTGTGGTTACTTCAGGTACATCTTGGGAAGACATAGGGGGTTATTCTAGAGCGATTAGAATCGGGGATCAGATTTGGGTTTCTGGAACTACAGCAACGCACGGTCCACGTAATATTGGAGGAAGCGATCCTGAATCACAGGCCCACTTCATTATAGATAAAATCGAAGGTGCTCTAATATCCCTAGGCGGATGTTTACAAGACGTTATCAGAACCAGGATTTATCTTCGAGACATCTCAGATTGGGAGGTGGTAGCCAGGGTTCATGGAAAACGCTTCGGGGATATAGCACCGGTAAACACATTGGTTCAAGCTGGACTAGTAGGTAAAGATTATTTGGTTGAGATCGAAGCTGATGCTGTCGTAGAGGAAAACTAAGCATTCTAACAAAATTCACTGCTGCCACTAAGAAATACAGGACATAGACAGGAGAGAATATGAGCGTAGTGTCGACAGAGGAAATTCGAGGGCATTTTCCAGCTTTACAAAGGACCCATGCTGGTTATCCTGTGGGGTATTTCGATGGACCAGGGGGAACGCAAGTGCCAACCGAAGTCATCGAAGCTTTTACTGATTACTTGTTGCGGCATAACGCAAATACAGAGTGGAAGTATCCTAGCAGTATAGAAACGGATCAGCTCCTGAAGGAAGCAAGAGTGACATTCGCAGATTTTCTAAAATGTTCTGAAAGAGAGATTGTCTTTGGAAATAACATGACCACCCTCACCTTCCATTTAAGTCGGACCTTGGGGAAACTGTGGGGTCCCGGAGATGAAATCATAGTTACACAGCTGGATCACCAGGCAAATCAAGCTCCCTGGCGTAGCCTGGAGGAGGAATGTGGTGTAACGGTCCATATCGTACCAATGCTCGCAGAAAATGGGAAATTAGATTGGGATACTCTAACAGAGTTGTTTACTCAGCGGACTCGACTTCTGGCCATAGGAGGAGCTTCCAATGCATTAGGGACTGTAAATGACTTAGATGAAGCAGCACGACTGTGTCGATCGTTTGGAGCTTATTTTTTCGTTGATGCTGTGCACATGGCTTCTCACATGCTGATGGACGTGGTGAAGACAGATTGTGATTTTCTGGCTTGTTCTAGTTACAAATTTTATGGTCCTCATGTAGGTATTTTATACATTCGAGAAAATGTTGGAGAGTCTCTGATGCCTCCTCGGTTACCTTGTGCAAAAGATTATTTACCAGAGTCATTTGAGACTGGAACATTGAATCATGAAGGGATAGTAGGGGCAGCAGTAGCAGTCGATTTTTTGGCAGGGCTGTCAAAGTCAGACGGATCTCGTCGTGAGAGGTTGGAGTTAGTATTCCCTACCTTGTATGCTAGGAGTCATAGACTGTTGGAATGTTTATGGGACGGGTTGCAAGAGCAAAGAGGAGTTCAGCTCTATGGCCCTGGACCCGGTGAAGAACGAACGCCAACGATCGGATTCACTGTTAGGGGAATGGATTCCTCCACCGTAGCTGAGCGACTGGCTAATGATTCTGGTTTATTCCTTTCACATGGAGACTTTTATGCCTCAGGGGTAACCGCGGCTCTCGGACTAGGACAACAGGGACTTGTAAGGGCTGGCTGTGCCTGCTATACCAATGACGACGAAGTCGAAAGATTAATTAAAGGAGTGGCTGCTTTGTGCTCCTGACCCTTCCTTCGAATTCAGTTTTCGTCGGTTATCTACAGTATCTCCAGCAGTTCCAACTCAAATATCAGAGTTGCGTTTGGACCGATGTCCCCACCTGCACCAGTGGCACCGTATCCGAGTTCAGCAGGTATAAAGAAACGATATTTACTGCCCACGGACATCAGCTGTAGCCCTTCACCGAAACCGGCGATCACTCCC
>DUCW01000141.1 GCA_012959595.1 Gemmatimonadota bacterium | reverse complement strand
ATCCAAGTTTGATCGCGCTCACCTCCATCAGCGCGGGGGCTCTTCCCATCGCATCCGGATAGGCTTCAGAGATGGCCAACGAGGCGCCGCCAGACATCGATAACTCATTGTCGTCGGGCGAAATCACCACATCGAAGTGGAATTCCTTTAGGAGCGTCGCCAAATCACCCTGCGCGAGGGTGATCTGCAATCCGGGTAGGTCGTAGTGATCCTCCGAGTACTTCGAGCTCATATTCTGCAGATTCCTTTTTTGAAGGGTTTTCATTGCTTAGCCGGTGATGCCGGATCGGCAGCACTGCTGGTTAGAATAGCGAAAATAATAGAGCTCTCCAACCTGGACGCCATCACAAGGGTGTGGCGAAGGCAAAACCAGTTACTTACAAGCTGTCAGTATTCGATAATGCTTTCGTAAGAACAATGATAGGAAAAGAAGTGAGATATCGATACCCACCGAATTTGAGGTGCATATGGAAGTTCTGTGTAAATGGATGCACGTCAGGGATAGGATAGGGTTGGATTGGGTTTTCGTAGAAAGTGAAACTAGCCGCGTGTCCCAAATAATGTCCCGCGCAGGGCATTCGTACACTTAAGCACTAAATTGCTAATCTAAGGGGTGGTAATATAAATAGCGGCGCGCCGGACGTTTTGTTAGCTACTTGTTAGCCGCTGTAGTTCCTTCCCATGTTGTTTTGCCAGAGTACATTGGATCCGTTGGACATTAATTTCATGGACACAAAATCGCAATAGTTGGAGTGACGCAATTGAGTCGGAAGTGGTCCACAGAAGAACTAGTAGCTTCGGTTGAGGCATATCTGTTTATGTACGAACAGCATTTAGCCGAGGAGCCCTTCATAAAAAAAGAATTCTATAGGGATCTTTCGTCCAGATTTGGACGCTCAGAAGGATCATTCGAATGGCGGTTCCTAAACATCTCTCATGTGTTGAACATGTTAGGAAAAAAAGCACTCCCCGGATTATTGCCGGCAACAAATGTTGGTCATTGGGTGATAGACAGCATTAGCACGATGTTAAAGGCACGTAAGATTTCCCATCTTCCGAACCTTGAAGATGATTCTATTTCAGAAAAAGTAGCGTCGGAGCCGGTTGAGAACACGGAACAAAACCGGGATTTCATTACAGTCAAAGAATTGGATCGGTGGGACGTATCCCAAATCGCTGCAGCATTGCCCCCTGATGTATCGCAACTTCAGGTGGTGAAACTCGAGCCGCATATCTCCGTTAGAACTTTTAATGTCTTAATAGTAGAGATTGAAGTAGTCGAAGATTTGATTGGATATTCAGATGGAGATCTCCTGAGTTTGCGAAACTTTGGGGAAACTAGCCTTGCTGACTTGAAAGCATTCTTGATGAAGGCAGTGGGGCCTGGTGCTGTTCTCAAGAAGTTTAAGGTTCCTCTAACAAGCTCTGGTCCTTTATCGATGATGAAATTCGACGTATCCAAAATCGCTGCAGCATTGCCCTCTGATGTATCGCAACTTCCAGTGTTGCAACTCGTGCCGCATGTCTCCGTTAGAACTTTTAATGTCCTAAAAGAAAAGATCGAAGTACTCGAAGATTTGATTGGATATTCAGATGGAGATCTCCTGAGATTGCGCAACTTTGGGGAAACTAGCCTTGCTGACTTGAAAGAATTCTTGTTGAAGGCAGCGGGGCCCGATTGTAATCCAATAGATGCGACTGGGGATTTCTTCAAATCTGTTGGCATTGATGCGCCTGCCTGGCTACTAGAAGTAGAACTCGCTTATTTGAATCTCAGTATGCGAGTGAAAAATGTAATGAAGTCATTGGGTGTTGAGAGACTAGAAGACCTAAGAGGTTATAGCCCTAGCGAGCTTCTTGTTTTAGACAACTTTGGAGAAACCAGCCTGATTGATTTATGCGAAGCGATTCAGCAGCGAATTATCAAAGGGCCGCCTGAAAAAGAATCCTATCCGGAATCTGTGTTAGAAGCTGTGCGTATAGAGATCTCTGTATTGTCAGAGCGTAATAGTTCCATCTTGAGACAGCGGCTTGGTATTTCAGAACATCCGGGTGAACCGCTTGTTGATCCAGTTACTCTTGAGGAATGCGGCGCCTCTCACCAGGTGACTCGAGAGAGGGTTCGCCAAATACAAAAGAAAAGCTCCGATTACTTGCAGAACCAAAGATGGGTGTTAGCCCTCAAAGAGCGGCTCACGCATCTGTTGGCCGACAGGCCAGGCTTTCTGACATTGTCAGAACTCCCATCAGAAGATCCTTGGTTTATTGGATGCAATGGCTCTGGTGCTTCTTTTGCGATTCTCCTCGAAAAGTTTTGTCCCCTGTTTTATTGCTATAAAAGTGTGGTTGTGAGAGATGAATTTATCGTCAGTAGAATACGGAAAGAGGAGTTGAATCGCTTGATCAAAGAAGTGCGGCACATGGTATGGCGATCATCGTTAAGGCAGCGAGAACAATGGATTTGTGGCGATAATTGGTCAGAAAGTGAAGAAGCACCCTCTTATGTGAACGAAGTTGAGAATTTGTTACCGGCGCACTCTCGGAATCTTGCTTTGTGCATTGCACAGAGTGCTATTTCACAAGAAAGCAAGACAGCCACTTCACGATTCGATCTGGTGGTCGGTCGAGTACAAAAAATATTATATAGCTCTAATGTTCCATTGAAAACTATTGAGATTCTAAATCGGTATCAAATAGAATATCGAGATAAATTAGATCGTGGATATTGGAACCGTATTCTGGAGCAAAATTGCAATGCGATGATTGCTTTCCAACACGGTAGTTGGGGTCTCGAAAAACATAGTAAAGTTCCCATTCATGATCGTCCTCGCATCTTAAAAATGGCTTTAGAATGCATGGAAAAAGAACAGGATCGGCAGTGGTCAGCGGAGCAGATTATCCAACAGATTGAATCAAAAGTTGAATATCCACTGACTCCTGGGGACCTTTGGGTTTCTGTCCATGATTCGGCTCGCCTAGTTTATCTAGGAAGGCAACGTTGGTCGTTGAGGGAGGGCCAGTTGTCCCGTTCCCGGCTCGTCATCGCTGATTTGTGCCTTGAGATTCTTAAGCAAC
>DUCW01000140.1 GCA_012959595.1 Gemmatimonadota bacterium | reverse complement strand
AAATTAAGATGAACCGATTAGAAGCTGTCATAAAGAAAGAAAAGGAGATCTCTTACTCTCAAAGAGACAAAGATGTATTTAGTTCACATCTACTGATCTTGATACACCAAGAGCAAGAATCGAAGAGGTTTCATAGGAAACTATGGCTAGGCTTTTTCTCCTTCATAGGAATCATGAGTTTCTCATTAACTCCCTTAAACGAAATCGTTAATGACCTCGCAGTCGGGTTCAGCAATGTAATGGCGGGTGACCTTACTACAGTACTAGCCTTCAGCTGTACCATGTCATTTGCTTTGCTCGCCGTACTCAAAAAGGCAGACTTCATCTTTAACTGAAATTCTGGGTCTCATGACTAGAGAGTGTTGCTCGACAATGAAGGCCGTTCATTTTTTCTTGATATGGATATTTGGTTTTTTCGTCTTATTTTCCTTCGATTTATTTATGGAAGGAATAGTTTTTGATTGGCTAGAATGGAATGGGACCGAAAAAAATGACTGGTTTTTTGTTTTATGGTGGGGAGTTGTTGTCGTATGGTTCCTGTATGGAGTGGCTCACCTGTACGAGAGAACGAAATCAAATCGGGTCTAACTGATTTCTGCCCACAAATATCTAAACCCGCAGCGTTGTTAGCTCCAAGAATGCTTCTCCGTATCGCTCAAGCTTTGCCGGACCAACACCGGAGACTTTTAGAAACTCTCCTGGTGTGGCCGGACGTTTCTCGGCCATATCACGCAGGGTCGTGTCGTTGAACACTATGTAGGCGGGCACACCCTGCTGGTCCGCGAGTGACTTACGAAGTTTTCGGAGATCTTGAAACAGAACCTCATCTACCTGAGACAGTGGTCTAGATTCTCCAATTCGACCTCTAGGCTTCGGCTTCTGAGGGTCTCCAGTACTTCTCAGGGCCATCCCTTCCACAGCAAGATCCTCTCCCGTCACCCCCGTGCACCAATCACAGGATGACGCGCACGCACTGATCTCTTCGCTGAAGTGGTCCAAGATTTTCTGGTGCCTACACCCGCCATTTTCGACTAACCGGAACAGGAACTTGGTCGCTTCGACTTTTGCTCGGTAGAGCTCGGGGTCTTCGGTGTCATTCCCAAACCGTTCTTGCAGTTTTACATCTGCCCAAGAATAGAACAGGAAGCAATCGCTATCCACTCCATCGCGTCCCGCACGCCCCATCTCCTGATACCAGGACTCCACGTCTTTGGGCATATCACGGTGAATGACGAAACGCACGTTTGACTTGTCGATCCCCATGCCGAAAGCAATGGTCGCGACGATTACGTCGACGTCGTCTCGAGCAAAAGCATCTTGGTTCGCGGCTCGATCCGACTCCTCCATACCCGCGTGATATGGTAACGCCTTTACCCCTTGGTCACAGAGGAAGCGAGTCGTTTGGTCCACCGCTTTTCGTGTAGAACAGTACAGGATACCACTCTGCCCCTGACGAGCCCGAATGAGCCCTGCGATCTCGCTACGAGTATGTCCAGTCCCCTTCTTCCTGCAGTAAATTTTCAGATTTGACCGGTAGAGGGATCCCTTGAAACCTTCGGGTTGCTTCATACCGAGTTGGTAGATGATGTCGCGGGCCACTTTGCGAGTGGCCGTGGCCGTGAGAGCTAGCACCGGTACGTTCGGTAGCTCCTCCCTAAGTTTCTGGAGGCGTCGGTAAGAGGGCCGAAAATCGTGTCCCCATTGGCTGATGCAGTGAGCCTCATCCACCACGAGGAGTGAAAGCGGCCAGTTCCTAGCCTCTCTACTCAGCCACCCGTCTAATCCCTCAGGAGCTAGGTAGACCAGTTCGTACTGTCCAGCGGCGAGGGCGTCTAACCTGCGTTCCCTTTCTCCTAGTTCCAGGGAAGAGTTGATCGCCGCCGCCTGAAACCCTAGCTGAGTGAGCGCATCGACCTGGTCTTTCATTAATGAAATTAGTGGGGAGACGACGAGTACTGTGCCATCCAACAAGCGGGCTGGAACCTGAAATGTCAGAGACTTACCCGCC
Organism: Gemmatimonadota bacterium; assembly: GCA_012959595.1. Classification (GTDB taxonomy): domain Bacteria; phylum Gemmatimonadota; class Gemmatimonadetes; order Longimicrobiales; family Gaopeijiaceae. Next base: position 1,135 of record DUCW01000140.1, on the reverse strand, counting down.
CCAGTGGGCATGAGAGCGATACAGTCTCGGCCGGCGACCACGGCTTCGATAACCTTGAGCTGGCCTGGGCGGAACTTGTCGTAGCCAAATACATCACGAAGAACGGTGAGCGGCGTGCCTGGAGGGTCAAGTGTAATAGGGAGACTCTTGCGTATGAGGATCTAATAGAAAATCTAGAACGTGTACGGTGATCACAAAAAGGATTCGGGTGGCAATCATTGACACTTTTCTATCCATGGGAACGTCATCTTTGTTTTAACTTTGGAATAATCTAATGGAGGTTCAGGGCATAGAAAGTGGTCTGGTCTAGTCAATTCCTGCCAGTGTAGGCCTTATCCCTTAGCGTGGGTCTATCTCTGCAAAAACTCTTAGCTGACCGTCGTGACCAAACGAGTATACGGCATAAGGTCTGGCCCCAGGTCCTTCCATGCCGGGTGACCCGATCGGCATTCCGGGGGCTGTTATACCCGCCACTTCGGGTTCCTCTGAAAGAAGGCGTTTAATTTGATCTGCGGGCACGTGACCTTCCACGACGTAAACTCCAACTAATGCTGTGTGGCAGGAAGACATTTCCGCTGTAACTCCAACCTCCCTTTTCATAGTGACCAGAGACAGGTCGCTGACATCTCTAGCGTCAACTTCAAAGCCCGCCTTCCTGAGGTGGTCTATCCACCCATTGCAACATCCACAAGTTGGCGTTTTATAAACCAATACAGTGGGGAGATCGTTTTCTGATTCTGTCCGCTGAGCTGCTCGCGGTTGATCAGTAGCAGCCTCGGTGGCCTCTCCACATCCAGAAGCCAGAATGCTGAGGCCCGCAATGAGTGACAATAAACGCATTAGAAAAAGCCCTATTTTTTGGGTTATCCTGTAAAGAAAGGAATCTATATGCAATGCAACCTTTGAAACAATGTGCCACGCGGTCTTTCATTAAGAGAGACTGATTTGGTTGTTAGGTTCTAGGTTCAAGTTCTAAGGGCCCAACCGTTAGGAATGTTCCTGGTGCTTTACGCATCCGATGAGTGCCGTACGCTGAATAGACACACCTCCCCACAACCGTTAGATTCATACTGTTCGCTGAAGTAGCGGACCCCGGAGATTTGTTGCGATTGCAACCGGGTTAACAAGGTGCTAA
>DUCW01000139.1:1324-3154 GCA_012959595.1 Gemmatimonadota bacterium | reverse complement strand
CTTTTAAGTCATCTTTAGCCCCTCGAACGGCCGCGTCCGTCAATACCCTGGTAGTTTCTTGGAAAGAAGCGGCCGAAACAAATGACTCCGTAGTAAGACTGGCTTTTGTGATCCCCAATAAAAGGGGTTCCGAACGAGCTGGTTTCAAACCTTTTTCCATCGCCGCTCTATTGACGGCCCTAAACTCACGTCTATCAATATTTTCACCCTCTAGGACGTCCGTGTCCCCTGGATTAGTAATCCGAACTTTCTGGAGCATCTGTCTCACCATGACCGCAATATGTTTGTCGTTGATTTTAACACCCTGCAGGCGGTAAACTTCCTGGACCTCATTTAGCAGGTGCTCCTGGACTTTTCTCGGACCCTGAACTCTTAAGATATCGTGAGGGTTGATAGGTCCTTCTGAAAGCTTGTCACCAGCCCTCACATAGTCACCCCCATGTGCACGCATGTGTTTCCCAATCGGGACCAAATAGGTTCTGTCATCTTCAGAATCTACTTCCGGAGTGACGATTACCTCCCGCTTACCCCTCTTGATATCCCCGAAGCTAACCTGCCCATCGACTTCAGCTAAAACAGCCGGATCTTTAGGGCGCCTAGCTTCGAAAAGCTCCACTATCCTAGGCAATCCACCTGTTATATCTCGAGTCTTATAAACTTCGCGACCAATCTTACCAATGGTTTGTCCGGGCTTGACTTCATCTCCATCGTTAACGAGCAGATTAGCACCAACTGCCATTATAAATTCCCTAAGTGTTTCACCTTTCTTAGTTTTTTTACAAATCTGGATGGTGGGATGTAGTTTCTTAGATCTGTCCTCAATGATAGTCATCTGACGACGACCTGTAGCATCATCCAGTTCTTCTCGCATGGTCTGGTGATCGACAATGTCGACGAATTTCACAACTCCACCAACATCAGCGACCATCGGTTCAGCGTAAGGGTCCCAACTGAACAACTCATCATTTGCTTTAATCTTACCACCTTCTTTAACCGCCAAAGTCGCACCATAGGGCACTTTCAATTTACTCCGGACCTGACCCTCTGAAGTCTTGAGGACAATCTCTCCGTCCCTAGAAGTGACTATATTCGATCCAAATTTTTCGTCACCTTTAACTTGATGTTTTACAACTGTTACACGCTCGAGACCAATCACTGCGTCGAATTTAGATTTTCTTTTTGTCTGAGCTGCGATCCTTACAGCCGTCCCCCCGATATGGAAAGTTCTCAGAGTAAGCTGAGTTCCTGGTTCTCCTATTGATTGAGCCGCCAAGATTCCAACCGCTTCACCTATGTCGACTAACTTCATAGTTGCCAAATTCCTACCGTAACACATCTGGCAAAGTCCCCTCTTTGCTTCACAGGTAAGTGCCGACCGGATTTTAACTTCTTGAATACCAGCGTCTTCAATCGCTTGGGCTTTTTCTTCTAAAATCAGTTCCCCTGCCTCAATCAACGGTTCCCCGTCTATTGGATCGTAAACAGCTTCCAAGGCAACATTGCCCACTATTCTTTCGAGTAATGGTTCAATGATATCCTCACCTTCTTTCAAAGCTTCCATGTCCAACCCGAGTATCGTCCCACAATCCTCCCGAGTGATTGTACAATCCTGAGCAACATCGACCAACCTTCTGGTTAGATATCCTGCATCAGCAGTTTTGAGTGCAGTATCTGCCAGACCCTTGCGGGCCCCATGCGTGGAAATGAAATACTCTACTACAGAGAGTCCTTCTCTAAAATTGGCTCTGATTGGACTTTCTATGATCTCACCAATGCCACCGGTCAATTTTTTTTGAGGTTTGGCCATCAGGCCTCTCATTCCAGCCAATT
>DUCW01000139.1:0-1288 GCA_012959595.1 Gemmatimonadota bacterium | reverse complement strand
CTCATCTGATCCCGATTTCCACGTGCTCCAGAAGTCATCATCATGTACACTGGGTTGAATCCTTCCTGCGAGCGCTCTAGGCGACCTACCATAGCGTCGGCAACATCGTTGTTCGCGTGGGTCCAGGTGTCTATAACCTTATTATAACGTTCACCATTAGAGATATAGCCACTCGTATAAGCCTCCTGGAATCGAGCAACTTGTTCGCTGGCTTCCCTTAAGATTTCTGACTTCTCATCTGGAACTTCTAGATCTGCTATCCCTACACTCACGCCGCCCATAGTTGCATACCTGAATCCGAAATCTTTCATCAGATCCAAAAATTCGGTTGTTGCACTCAGGCCGACATCGGTAAAGCAATCGAAAATCAGATCTCCCAATTCTTTCTTTCCAAACGTGTGATTGAGAAAGCCCAGCTCTGGAGGAATGATGGAATTAAACAACACCCGCCCAACAGTGGTACGATGCCATTCGCCTGTGCTAGCGTTAGTCTCACCCTCTTTTGAACTCCCTGAAATCCACCAATTACATATACTCGAAAACTTGAAACGCCCAGAATCCAAACCCATCTCTACTTCCATAAATTCGGACATCCTCGGAGCGTCTTTATAAATCTCTCCCAGTTGGCTCTCTGCTTCAGACCTGACAGTTGGATTGGCTTTTTTATTGTTAACTACCACTTCGATATCGGAAATATCAAGTGAAGGTTTTGTTAAATAATAAGCACCTATTACCATATCCTGAGAAGGGGCTGTGACTGGCCGACCATTAGATGGCAACAAGATGTTATTGCTGGACAACATGAGCACCCGTGCTTCCAACTGTGCTTCAAAAGAAAGTGGAACGTGGACTGCCATTTGATCACCGTCGAAATCAGCATTAAAAGCCGAACAAACCAAGGGATGAACTCGAATGGCCTTGCCTTCCACCAGCACTGGTTCAAAAGCTTGAATACCAAGTCTGTGAAGAGTTGGAGCTCGGTTCAGAAGGACAGGGTGATCCTTGATTATATCTTCCAGAACCTCATAGACCTTAGGCTCGTTCCTCTCAACTATTCGCTTTGCTCTTTTTACTGTCTCTGCTTCACCACGTTTCTCTAATTCGTGGATGATAAACGGCTTAAACAATTCCACTGCCATCTGTTTGGGAAGTCCGCATTGGTGCAATTTCAACTCAGGACCAACCACAATCACGGATCTTCCAGAGTAATCTACTCGCTTGCCTAACAGATTTTGACGGAATCGTCCTTGTTTACCCTTCAACATATCAGATAAAGATTTCAGAGGAC
>DUCW01000138.1 GCA_012959595.1 Gemmatimonadota bacterium | reverse complement strand
AGCACAAACAATAAGAACTCCCAAAATGAAGAAAGGGATAAGAGGCCAACGCCGGAGCACATAGATTGCTCTAGAAAACCTTGAATATTGCGTAGATTTCTCTAGCTCAGCGAGAGTCATCTTATCTGTTGATGTAGTCAAAAGAAGTCCTTACGTGTATCTGATTCTGGGGTCGATGACCGCATATAGAATATCGATCAAAAATACGGCGAAAACATAGACAATAGTAAAAACCAATACTGCCCCTGTCATAAGAGGGAAGTCGTTATTGAGTATGGCCGTATAGGTCATCTGACCTAAACCTGGCCATGCAAAAACAGTTTCAGTTACCACCGTGCCGCCAATAAAACCAACTAGAATCAGTGCAGAGAAGGTCAATGGGGGAATTAGGGCATTTCGAAAGGCATGTCTCCATATGACGCTGCGATTATTTACACCCTTTGCTCTTGCCAGCTTGATATATTCAGAGTCAAGAACGTCAAGCATGGAGGATCTCACAAGCCGCATTAAGCCGGCTGAGGCGAGCCACCCGAGAGTTACTGCAGGCATTATGTAATACGTGAGTTTGTCAAAAAAACCGGTCGAATCATGTCCCCTGGTACCGGAGGGCAGCAAGTCTAGGTTAACTGAGAAAATCAGAATGAGCATAATACCAAGCCAAAAAGGAGGTAAAGCTTGCCCGAATACCGCAAATGTCCTGCCTACGGCGTCTAGGATAGTGCCCCTTTTGACAGCTGACAGAACCCCTATCGGGATTCCTGTTAAAAGGACGAAAAGTGTTGCAGCGAGTCCAAGTTGCAAACTCGCTGGTGCAAAACCTCTGACCATTTCCAGCACAGGCTTACCTGTTTTAAGTGAATCACCAAAATCGCCCTGGAAGAATCCCTTACTGACCCATATGACGTACTGAACAACTAATGGCTTGTCCAAGTGAAAGTCTTCACCCCATGCCTCCCACTGTTCTGGTGACACATAACCAACGTTTAACATCACATTCCGAGGATCACCTTGAAGGCGAGAGAGAGCAAACACAATCAAAGTGGCCGCCAAAATGGCCATAATGAGGAACAAAAATCGTCTTATTATGAATACTCTCATTAGATATACCTGAACGCAGTTGTTCACAAAGTTGTTCGTCAATTATCCAACGGACGGGTTTTGAAGATTCACTGACGCACCTGCTCTAACTATCGCAAATGCGTCAGTGTTTACCTGTTTACTTTTACTTACTACCTCGCAGCAGGGACTATTGTCTCGAACGAGTTAGGAAGTTCGTACGGTGCCAAGTCCCAGCTTGCTACTGTATCCGGATTGTATCCGATCAAAACCGGAACCTCTACTGTACCAGTCGACAATGTCATGTCGTATGACCATGCTTTTTGTACAGCCCTACTTGCTAGGTTTTCAGGACCACCCTTTTTCTGCACTCGTGTCTCTTCACGGAATTGCCAGTAATTATTATTTTCAAGACCTGGATTCCATCCACCAGCAGGGAGAGGCCATTGGCCACCACCGTAAGTGCCACCACCATTTCCTAGCCTACCGTGTTTACTGGTAGGACCCCATCGGGTCATCCAAGGAACATGAATCTGTCTACCCAACATTGTTGGACGTCGGGATGAGTACTGTGTGCTGTCTATGAAAGGATCAAGCCCAAGATGCTCTTTCCATTGTCCAACTACAGCTTCGCATACTTCAAGTGAAGTACCGTTACCTTGTGAACAGAAGAATTCAAATTCGAACCCTGGCTGCACTCCAGATTCTGCCAAGAAAGCCTTGGCTTTATCGGGGTCAAACGCATATGTCCAATCTGAGTTATATTCAGGGTGTAGCTGGTGTAAGTCCATTCCTGGGGCAGCTCCACCGTATACGGCTCCACCGTACCCACCTGTAACCGAGGCAGCAATTAGCTCACGGTCAATGGAATACGCAAGAGCCTTCCGGAATGCCTTAGCCTTCAACATAGACGGAGTTTCATAGGAAAACCTATCGGTATCGGTAAAGTCGAATCCCACTGAGTCAGCAGTAAATTTAGAGTCCGAACCATCAAATGTGTATTCAAAATTGGCTACTTCACAGCCAGCGCCAGGGGTGTCCTGTATGGCTGGGTCTGATCGGTCGATGCCCACACACTCCAATCTAGGGTCACCAATCCAAGGATACTTATCCGATGGTAGGAACCCTTGTCTCATCACTGGCTTACCGGACAAATCGTCCTCGCCAAGTTTAGAGTTTGGTGGATATGCAAAGGACCAGAAGTTTCCAGCAAAGTAGTAGAAATTACCATTAATGGCATCCAAGCCTTCATTGAACGCAAATCCGTCCTTTTCAAGTCGACCGACGTCCTGGATTGATGCCATGGCTATGTCAGCTGCCCCAGTTTGGAGCATAGCAGAACGCTGCTGAGCTTCGTTAGCCTGTAAGAAAACAATTTTGTCGAATGCAGCGGACCGTTTCCAGTGATCTACCCTGGCGATTGCTTCAATTCTTTCAGCTGGTAGCCATTCGCTTACTACGAAAGGACCTGATCCGTGCGGAATACCGAATGTGTCTCCTGTTTCATCTTGGAGTGCCTTGGACTGCATCCATATGGCATCCTGACAAATTGAGGAGGCATCTTGTAGCCCATCTACAACGAAAGCTCTGTTTGGTGCCTCAGCAATGTATGTGTCAACGGCTTTCCAGGGCTGGTAGTACTCATACGCCTGAGAGGAGTTTGAGTGAGCCGAGCTAATGTCTTCAGCACCAGCGTCGTTGAAGGACCATGCAACGTCTTCAGCAGTTAATGGTCCAATCTTGACCATGTCACCGTCCACTATTCTGTAGAAATCAATACCCTCATGGACATGAACTCTTATAGTACCTTGCTTGTCTGGGTCACTTAGGTCAACCAGATCCATTTTGTCTTGTAATTTACCATCCATGGTTATGTCTCCACTGCCGTCTTTAGCAGGAAGTATCCATTCTCAGGAATCGGCTACGTATGGGGCGTGACAAGCTTCGCCTGTATCCCGGATTGCGTTGCCTTTGTCGTCAAACGTTGGTTCCCACCCGAGCAAAGGCTCTTGGAAACCGAAGAACCCGTGGAATAGAACGTCAGGCCATGTGCCTTTAACGTTTCTAAACTGTGGTGTTCCTACGTTGTCAAACACGATGGTA
>DUCW01000137.1 GCA_012959595.1 Gemmatimonadota bacterium | reverse complement strand
GTTGGGCTTCTGCTGAGGCCGTATTTGGGAAATCAATAGAGCCAACATTTTGGAATTGTCCCTGGACGGGTATGACTGCAAACATCGAAAATGTCAGGGTCAGCATTGCATTGTGCAGACTTTTCACGGGTCTATCCTCCATCAGTAAAAACTTGTACATATGCGTAGACAAAAAAGCGGCGGCGATTTTCACCGGGAGCTAAACTTAAGACATAGTTGGCTAGCTAGCTATCTATCGCCAGATAAACTTGGTGATTCTAGTATATATTTAAGGTCTTACTAAGTCTCATCGACCTTACTATAGTTTCTTGGACTTGGGATGTTGGGGCCTCTGTCCTGAGGTCATCGCGGTATGGACTGTGCTTTAATCTGCTTTAGGAGTGTTTGCTATGAAACCTAATCTTAGGATTGTGAATCTCGTTGCTGTTGTTCTTCTGTTGATGTTTTCTTCTACGGGTGATGGGCACGGCCAGGAGGTTCCATCTCCAGAGGATTTTTTCGGGTTCGAAATGGGTGCTGACCGCAAGTTGGCTCGGTGGGATAAGCTCGTTGAGTATTACGAGATTCTGGATGAAGCGAGTGATCGTATACGAGTAGTCGATATGGGTCCTAGTACATTGGGAAATCCATTCCTTTCTATTTTCGTTTCTGCCCCTGAAAATCTTGCAAACCTTAATGAATTGAAGCGTATGAATGCTCTTTTGAGCGACCCTCGTGGGGCCAGTCTAGCTGAAATAGACTATGCCATTGAAAACTCGAAGGTGGTCTTTGTTCAGTCCTATGGGCTCCATGCAACAGAGGTGGCTGCTAGTCAGGCAGCGGCAGAAATTGTGTATGAATTTGTGGTTAGAGAAGACGACCAGATGTATGAGATTTTGGACAATACGCTCGGAATCATAATTCCATCTTTCAATCCTGACGGTGAGATTATGGTGACTGATTGGTACAATGAGTATGTGGGGACTGAGTATGAAGGTGTAGGCCCACCCTCACTCTATCATCACTATATAGGGCATGATAACAATAGGGATGCGGTTTATGCAGAAACTGTTGAATCGCGTTACGGAGCTGAAATTATATTCAGGGAATGGATTCCGCAGGGTTATATCGACCACCATCAGATGGGTCCGTATACGGCACGTATCTATTTGCCTCCTTATGCTGAGCCAGTTCGTCCAGAAGCCGATCCTCTAGTCTGGCGAGAGATGAGTTGGTACGGTGCACATATGGCATATAAACAGGAAGAACACAATTTAAGCGGTGCGATTAACGCTGCCATTTATTCGGGGTGGGGGCATTTCGGGTTTCATTGGATTACTCCCTTTCACAATATTGCTGGAATGCTGACGGAATCCGCTAGTGCTCGTTTGGCCACTCCCCTGTATGTACATCCGGACCAGCTGGGAGGCTCGAGAGCTCTTCCGGAGTATGCGGAGCAGACTACTTTTCCGAATCCATGGCCCGGTGGGTGGTGGCATGTACGCGATATAGTAGAGCGTCAGAAAGTTGCAACCTTTGCTCCTTTGGAGATTGCCGCCAAGAATCGCAAGACGGTTCTAAAAAACGCATATTTGAAAGCAAGCAGACAAGTACAAAGGGGTATAGAGGGTTCCGTGAAGGCATATATCATTCCCTCCCAACAGCATGATCCTCTGACCATGAAGAAGATGGTCAACAAACTATTAGCTCAAGGGATCACTGTAGAAGAATCACCGACCGATTTTGTTCAAGAAGGTCGGTACTATGACTCGGGCACTTATGTAGTATCGATGGCACAACCCAAACGGGGTGTCATCCGATGGCTTCTAGGGCAGACTTTTTATCCTGATAACTATTGGACTCGTGATAATCAAGGCCAACCAATAAGACCCTATGACATGTCGACGGACCACATTGCAGAGTTCATGGGTGTCATCGTAAACCCCACTTCGGATCCAGTTTCCTTGGAGCTAAGGCCAGTCACCGACTCCATTGACCATAACGGAACGGTCACTGTATCAAGTGATGGGTATGTTCTTGACGGTCGACTTAATGATTCATTCAAGGCCACAAATATGCTTTTTGAATTAGGTGCATCTGTCGAACGTGTGGACAGTGACGGGATATCAGTGAAGGCTGGAGATTTTTTGGTTTCTTCGGGGGTGTCGAGTACTGAAATGTCACGAGTGGCCGAAGAAACGGGAGTCGACTTCAAAGCAGTTGATGCGGGGGATGCATCTGTGGCCAAACATATTCTCAGGCAGCAGAGGATAGGATTGTTCCAGAGATATCTTGGTGGGAACATAGATGAAGGGTGGACTCGTCTACTGTTAGAAAACTTTGGTTTCCCCTATGAAACTTTGATGGATGAAGAGCTATTATCTGGAAATTTAGAGAAAAATTGGGATGTGATAGTTCTTCCCGCCGATGGTTTAGGGCAAATGACAGGAGAGGTTGAGGGTAGCTCGGACGAATATCCTCCCCAGTATAGGAGTGGCTTCGGTGATGCGGGAGTCGACGCACTAAGGAGATTTGTGCAAGGTGGGGGTACTTTAGTCACATTCTCACAAGCAGGAGACCTGCCAATAAAAGAGTTTGATTTGCCAGTTCGTAATGCTGTTGAAGGGATGAGCGGTAATGAATTTTGGTCTCCAGGGTCTACGTTGAAGGTCAATGTAGATAGGTTGAATCCCCTAGGGTATGGGATGCCAGAGGACGCATGGATAGCCTTTATGCAAGGCGGACAGGTATATGAAACCATTGCAGGGGCTAGGAGCTCTAATGTGCACAGGGTGAGCACCTATCTTAACCGAGACATTCTTCAAAGTGGTTGGTTGCTGGGTGAAGAAAAGATTGCTGAAAAGGCCAGTATGGTTTCTGTTAAGTACGGGGCTGGTAGTGTAGTGCTGATAGGGTTCAGGCCTCAGCACAGGACACAGACGCACGGAACCTTTAAGTTTTTCTTTAATGCATTAGTTAACACCAAGTAGGAGAAGTACTTGCACGTAATGTGAGGAGCTCTGGTTGTGGATGGTTCCGAGTGGCATGGTTGCGGGGTGTTATTTTTGGTACCATCCTGTCTCCGGGGCGTGTGATTTTGGGGGACACTGTGAATGGGAGTCTGGAATTTGAGTCGGGATAAGTTAGAGTAAAAGCCTGCACTGAGTGCAGAGTAACAGTCAA
>DUCW01000136.1:3372-19066 GCA_012959595.1 Gemmatimonadota bacterium | reverse complement strand
CCAGCGACCTTCGTCAGATCCATCACTGTTGTTCTTATCTCGGGGTCTGCTCCGAGTTCTAGCAGGGTGACGATTGCCTCAGCTCGATTGAAAGCAGCGGCGAACATAAGCGGGGTCTGACCCCATTCAGATTCTATTGGATTCACATCAGCCCCATGTTCCACTAAGGCCCGAATCGCGAGTGGTGAACCAGCTGCAGCAGCGAAATGCATAGGACTGGCACCAGAATTCGTAGTCGTCCTTGATGCATTAGCTCCTGCGTCTAACAACAATTTAACGACCAGGTCACTACCTGACTTGCTAGCCAAATGCAACGGGGTGTAGCTACCTATGCGAGTCTGCGGTTCCAAGTTCGCCCCAGCGTAAATCAGCATGCCAGCCATTTCCGTGTCGCCATACTCGGCAGCCCAATGTAACGCAGTCATCCCATCGCCTTGCGCAGCATTAACATCTTCGCCTGATCGCAAAAGAGTCTTCATGATGCCTATCTCGTTGCGACTGGCGGCATCGGCAACCGGAGAAATGGGCGGCGGCGGACCAAAAGCCATAAGCCCAACACTCAACAATATCAAACCCACTCTTAAAGGTGCCCTATGACTTCTGGTATCCATGCGTCTAACCTCTCTTCTGTTCTTCAGCGGTTGGACCAGTATAGTTCAGAGCGAATTCGCCTGTAGAATCTCCGAACCTATCCATATCATCCAGACCCAATTTATGAAGTGCGGTCAGCATTGCATTAGCCATCGGTGTCCCTTCACTTGCCTCCACATGAAGGTTCCCTTCAAGTTGGCCATTTGCTTTACCCAAGAACACCAGAGGTGCTCGACGATGATTATGCAGATTCGCATCTGCCATCGGCGAGCCCCAAATGATCATGGATTGATCCAAAAGGCTAGTTTCACCAGCCATAGTATTCTGTAATTTCTCAAGGAAGTAAGGGAGCGTAGTCATCCGATAGGTACAGATTTTATTGAAATCCAGAACGTTCTCCTCTTGTCCTCCGTGGTGTGAAGCAGGGTGGAAAGCCTTGTCACTACCACTTTCTGGATGTGCCCTATTCTGGGCATCCCTTCCCAGTTTGAAAGACATCACTCTGGTCATATCTGTTTCTAAAGCCAGCACCTGTAGATCGTACATAAGTCTGGTGTGCTCAGCGAAATCATCTGGAACACCAGCTGGCGCTTCGGGCAATTGTCTTTCGTCTCCACTACTGTTTCTCCTCTCAACCATCTCAATTCTACGCTCAATTTCACGTACATTCTGTAGGTATTGCTCCATTCTGCGCCGATCAGCAACACCAAGTTCCCTAACTAAGGTCGATACTTCACTAGAGATCCAGTCTAAAATACTTCTGCGACTCATTCTCCTTTCAGCACGCTCTTCCGGCGAATTTCCAGTGCCGAACAGCATGTCAAAAGCCACTCTGGGATCCCGAATCATGGGAAGCGGAGTATTAGGAGTGGACCAGCTGATAGAATCAGTATAGGCACATGAATAGTTATACGTACATCCACCTGCCTGATCTAAGTCTTCGATGCAGAATTGCATGGAAGGCAAAGGAGTATCTTGTCCGAAACGCTTGGCATACAGCTGGTCCAATGAAGTCCCGGCATGAATATCACTACCTTGCGTCTGCTTTGGATGTGATTGAGTCAAAAATACAGCACTCGAACGGAAGTGATCACCACCGATTTCAGGCGGAGCCAATGCTTCGGCCATCCGCACGTCAGTATTGCTGACGATGGTCATGTAATCCTGGAAATCAGCGAGAGGACTTAAAGTGTTCTCTGGAAGTATTTCAAAATCTCGACCAGTTGTGGAGGGAGAATACAAATTCTGTGTTGCACCCCAATCGTTACAACCTGGAAGGCCATGAACCTCTTCAATACAGATTAATTTGGTCAGGTCCTTGGGATCTTTTGCTCCACCGAATCCAGCCCCTTTACCAGCTGGTATCATAGCATCGAGAAGAGGTAACCCAACAGTCGCTCCTACTCCATGCAAAAACGTTCTCCGGGACAGTTGTTTTCCAGTTATAAAATGCATAGTACCATCTCTCCTAAGAGTTCCTACTACTTGACTTAGTTAACTTCGTTCTCAGATCCATCCTCAGCAAGGGTATCAGCCTTTTTCATCCTAAATGGATCACTTTTCACCACACCCACGATCAATGAAGTGATGCTGTAATCATCAGCTTCTGCAGCTCTTGTAATGTCTCTCAATACGGGTTGATCGTAATACTCTACTTTCCGACCCAAAGCATAAGCCATGAGATTCAAAGTGAAAGTTCTGATCAACGGTATCGGGCGTTTCAGGAGAGCGGTAACCAACTGGTCTGGATTAGATATCGGAGTGCCATCATACAGCTCCCCCCTTGTGTCCAGAGGTTGTCCGTTCTCACGAATGCGCCACTGTCCAGTAACATCGAAATTATCTAAAGATAAACCCATTGGGTCCATGAACTTATGGCAGGATTGACAGGCAGGAGCGGCCCTGTGCATTTCCATCCTCTCCCGAGTAGTGATAAATCTACTTCCATTATTTCCCGCCGTTGCTTCCAGTGCCGGAACATTCTCCGGTGGCGGTGGCGGTGGTGTACCTAACAAGACTTCCATCACCCATTTACCTCGCAACACTGGGGAGGTCCTGTCTGCCAGGGCGGTAAGGACCAAAATGCTCCCGTGTCCCAGTATGCCTTTTCTTGTTTCGGCAGATTCAACTCGCCTAAAGTGTGTGCCAGATACTCCTTGATAACCATAATGGCGTGCCAGGCGTTCATTCAGAAAAGTATAGTCTGCTTCATAAAGATCGAGTAAGCTCCGGTCCTCTCGAACCAAATAGTTAAACAGCATTTCGGTCTCAGTCACCATTGCATCAGCTAAATTCTGATCAAAATTGGGGAAGAAATTAGGATCTGGATGGTTCTTATAGAGATCCTGTAACCTGAGCCATTGGTGGGCAAACCTTGAACCTAGTGCTTCCGCTCGAGGATCTTTCAACATCCTTCTCGTTTGTCTTTCAAGCTCAGCTAGATCTCTCAAATCCCCCTGTTGAGCCACGTCCATAAGTTCTTGATCAGGGGGCGAATTCCAGATCATGACTCCTAACCTAGTTGCCAATTCTATGTCACTAATTTCATAGTTTTCACCCGCCACTACATCCATTTCACGCTCAAGCCGGAAAATCGTGTGAGGACTGGCCAAAATAGCTTCCAAGGAAGTCCGAATTCCTACTTCAAATCCCTCCTCAACTCTTGAATCTGAGTAGAAGCCCATCAATCCCTCTAGTTCGCCTGGTACGAGAGGCCTGCGGTAGGCCTTAGTCGCTAGATCTCCCAATATTTGGCGTGCACAAGGAATTTCCTCTTCGAGTGAAGTTGGGCGACACGTGAAGATTTTCTCCCGACTAGTCGTCTCGGAAATACCAGTAATGTTATAGGGGCCAACCACTACTAAGTCCTTCAGATGAGGGAGAGTAGTAATTCCTGCTCCGCCAGACCCACCCCCAGCTTGTGACCAGTCGTGTGGACGAATCAAGTCTTCGTAAGGTCCTTCAGCACGCCTAATGAAAGCAACTGAAACTTGATGCTGGCCCGCTGGGATAAAGAATGGTTGGGTCTGTAAAGAAACTCCACGATCATAGCGTTCGTACTGCAAAGTTTGAGCGTGCTCTCCGTCGATAGAGACATCTAAGTCGTGGCCCCTGGAGTTGTTACCCATACTAAAAGTCATGTCAAAGTGATACTGCGCATCCGCTGCGAAATGGTGATCGATGACCATTCCACCCCTAGTCCCGTAAGGAGCCCCCGGTACGTAATCCCATGGATGTTGGGAGATATAGTTAGTATTAGTGTACGTCGTATTAATTCGTGGTGCCCGATCATTACCGACAGCCATTCTACTAATCTCACCAGCAGCATTGAGGTAGGCTTCGAGCAATGTAGGAGACAATGCCTGTGCATCACCAAAATTATCAAAATTGTTGCTCTTTGTATCCGAAGGCAGCCAATCGCCAGCATCTATGTCGAGATCTACTAAATCCTTTACCATAGAAGCATACTCTGCCCGATTCAGTCTGGGAAAAGTCCTGCCGCCCGGATTTGGATTCTCAGCGTAAGCCTGGTCCATCTTATCTTCAAGGGTAGTGACAAGTGCCAACAAAGTGTCTGGAGTTGGTCTTGGCATTCCCGGAGGTGGCATCATACCAGCTCTTAGCTTGACAATCATTTTTTCAACTGTCTCGCCTCTCTCTAAGGCATTGTCAATCTGGAATTCACTAAGTGACATATTTCCAGTCAGCATCACATCATTATGGCAAACTTGGCAGTAAGTCCTGACGACCGCGTCTAACTCCTCCGATGCTAATTCCACTGCTACATCTTTGTGCACAATCCCAGCCGGAATAGGAACATCAGACTCTGGGTGCAAGTATGTCAGTCCGACCAAGGGAGCACTTTCACTCTGGGCCGAAGGAGTGCCGACTGGCTGACCAATAAGCAGAAGCACCAGACCGAAAATCACAGAAATTGCAGGAAGTTTTATCATATCCATTCATTACCATATTTTTAAAGGGAACTCGACGTAATAATTTTATCTGAGAACCAGCGATGGTGCAATAGTAGCACTAAATAACCGCTTTAAGTCTTGACTGGAAGATAAAGCACTCGAAACTCTAGTTTTCCCCTTTATTTCAAGGATATTCTTGGTTATTTAAGACTAGATCTAGTTAGATTTCCCCGCAAGCCCCGATTATGTAATACTGGCACCAACTAACCGTTAGCAACCCAATCTTAGATACAATTCCGGAAGTCAGTTATAAACCTGTGATCCTCACATTCAACCCGGGCAATCTTGTCTTGAAATCCTAAAAGAATCGGATCGCCCGTACTCTTCTCCTCCTAGAACGAAGAAGGGAAGCATTGCCAAGGTATGGCCCAGCCTCTATCTCGACCTTAGAATCCAGCACCACACCAATCAATCCAAACTGAGATCGGAAACTATGAAAAACTTAAAGAAAAACTGGACTTGGACCTTGAGAATGTTCCTTCCTGGTGTGTCTTTATTTCTTATGACCGTTTGTACTCCAGGGAAACAAGAATCCGAGGAAGATTTATTAGCCACAGCCAGGTCTATCCACGACAGGGTGATTACAATAGACACGCACAACGATATCAACCCTGACAATTTTTCTGTGGAACGCAACTACACAATGGACCTGAACAACCAGGTCAATATTCCTAAGATGGAAAGCGGAGGACTCGATGTCTCCTGGATGATTGTGTACGTAGGCCAAGGGCCCCTAACTCCGGAGGGTTATGCTAACGCTTATGACGCAGCCATAGCCAAATTTGAAGCCATCCACCGATTAGCCGAAGAAATTGCTCCAGAACAGATCGAGATCGCTTACACTTCAGACGATGTCAGGAGAATAGTTGCGTCAGGGAAAAAAGTCGCAATGATTGGAATCGAAAACGCCTACCCACTAGGCTTAGATCTCTCCAATGTCAGAAAATTTCAAGAAATGGGGGGGCGTTATATGTCCCTAGCTCATAACGGACATAGCCAATTCTCTGATTCTAACACAGGAGAACGAGACGATGTTTGGCTATACAATGGGCTTAGCGACTTGGGAAAAGAAGCTGTTTCTGAAATGAACCGCTGGGGAATTATGATTGATCTTTCCCATCCATCTAAAGACGCCATCATGCAAATGGTTGAGATGTCCAAAGCACCCGTAATGGCTTCTCATTCTTCTGCCCGCAGCTTGAACGACGTAAGCCGCAATCTAGATGACGAACAACTAAGAGCTGTGCAAGCAAACGGTGGAGTTGTTCAGACTGTTGCCTTTAGCAGTTACGTTGACTCTGAGAAAAACACTAGAAATCGAGAAGCTCTCACTGCATTACAGCAGGAAGTGGCCTCGGAGCTGGGCATAGAGTTGTTAGATCGATCAGCAATGCGTTCGATGAGCGCAGAAGAAAGGTCGTCCTATGCAACCACTATGGAGGCTGTCACAGAATTGGTCGAACCGAGGATAGCTGCTGAAGTCAATTCAGAAGCCCCTCCAGTGGACGTCGCTGATTTTGTAAATCATATCGATTACTTGGTCGACTTCATTGGGATAGACCACGTCGGTATAAGTTCAGACTTTGATGGCGGGGGTGGAGTGGAGGGCTGGAACGACGCGTCTGAAACCTTCGCAGTCACTCTGGAACTTGTGCAACGAGGATACACCGAAGAAGAGATCGCAAAACTTTGGGGTGGAAATCTTCTCCGTGTTCTCGACGAAGTCCAACGTATAGCATCGGAGATTCAAAACTCATAAATTTAGAGACAATTCTGTTAACCTGATACCAAAAGGACACCGTGGAAACTTCTACCCAAAATGCTGACAATCACGCCAAAATTCCAACCCAGACATTCCTGATCCCGTTCTTCATGATCGCGATAGGCCTGTTTTATTTCTCCTTCCAATTATTTTCTGATTTTGGCGTGGATCTCCAGGGAGTGATAGCTGTTATTTTCACTCTTGGTGTTGCTATGGCTACGGTAGGCGCCAGGAGACAGGCTATAGGAGTCCAGGATCGTGTGATCCGTCTTGAAGAGCGACTAAGAATGCACCAATTATTTCATGACGATATGGCAGACCGTATTGGCGAATTCACTACACGTCAACTGATCGCCTTACGGTTCGCTTCCGACGAAGAACTCCCAGGTTTAGCCAGAAAAGTGTTAGCTGACAATATCTCTGACCAAAAAGCAATTAAAAAGCTGATCCAAAACTGGAGAGCAGACCACCAGAGGGTTTGATTATCAGGCCGCCTTGGAAATCTTTTTGGTTTTCGACAGAAGAAACAAGATTGGTGCTTGAAACTCCAGGACTAGTACTTCTATTCCTGGGTTTTCATTTTTGGGGGCTTTCGTGGCCTGATTCTCGTCGCCACTGGTCGTACCTTAAGCGTAATTCTAAAAGCGGGTTGTCACCCCCCCGTTCGCCCCTCACAGAGATAGCCAGCCATGGAGCATCCGAAGTTCCCTGGTCACTGATCCCTATTGCTTCCGTTGCGTAGGGTTCGTCCCCACCACCGAACATCACCCCCAGCCACCGATCCCGCTTCCAGTGCACGCATCAGTCGATCCGAGAGTTCATTAAAACCAGTAGGGTCTTCCCATTGAAACGCTTCTAAGCCATCTGAAACGACCGCCTCATTCACTAATGTATTTCCTTGTACAGTAACTCCCATTCCAGGGTCAGCCATGATTCCCGCCCAGCGCTCAGTACCTTCAGTTCCTCCTGTAGTGCCCTCCCGGGAAGGAGCAGTAAAGCCTGCCGTGTGTACCACCCCATCATTCAAAGTTACTACTCCATACTGACGACGATCGGTCTCTTGGTCTACAGAAGGATCGGTAACTCTTGCGATCACTTCCTCCGCAGTGAGACCCTGCTGGATAGCCTTGTACACAACATTTCGGTTGTCGATATCGAAGGCAGCCTGTGTAGCACCCGCTCCTTTACCAGGAACAAGGGCCGCTAGAGCATCGGCAAAGGAAGGTACGCAGGAAGCAGAAGCCACTCCAACATCACCACTCAATGGATCGATAGCTGCCACTGACCAGGTAGTCATCTCCAGCGTTTTTTGCTGATCGACAGTTCCCTCACAGCCACATATGACTAGTAGGGTTCCTAGGAGAGAAACTGTAATACTGTGTGACTCCATTAAATACCTAATGAGACTCACCCTGAATTACCTGATTCCTCAATATGCCCACCCCTTCTATTTCGACTTCAACTATATCTCCAGGCTCCATCGCCTGCGTTGCACCTGGTGTGCCAGTAAAGATTAAATCGCCTGGGAACAGAGTCACATATCGACTCACATAACTAACAATTGTTGGAATATCGAAAATTAAATCAGCACTGCTCGCCGACTGTCTGGTCTCTCCGTTCACTCGCGTTTGAACCAGCAAATCCCCATAGTCTAATCCATTTACTATGGAAGGACCGACAGGACCGAAAGTGTCGGAGGCCTTGGCCCTGAGCCATTGCAAGTCAGCTGCTTGCCAGTCGCGCTCACTGATGTCGTTGCCGATAGTAATTCCAAAGATATAATCTTCTGCTTCCTCTACTGAAACGTTTGAAGCTACCTTTCCGATGACTAGAACCAGCTCTCCTTCGAAATGAAGATTCTCAGAATCAACTGGCCTTACAATATCTGCCCCGTTCGGCACAATCGAGGTGGGGTACTTAGCAAAAAGACCAGGATATTGTGCAACTTCATCCGAAGTTCCCAGGTCTCTCGCTGCCATATCCAAGTGGCTTCGATAGTTAAATCCGACAGCGATCACTTTGGAAGGGTCCGTGGGAGCCAGGATTTCCAGGTTGTCAATATCAAAACTGTTTTGGGTTATCGTATATGAACCAAAAAGATCTCCTTCTATTTCCCAGACCACATCACCATCAACTACTCCATACGAAACCACATCACCATTTTGATAACGTACAAAACGGTTCTCTGAATCTGGTCCTTCGGTAGATTCACAAGCAACTAAAGTTACAGCTACAATCAGCAGAATTGACACTCTTCGATACATACCTATCTCCTTAGCTTTTATCTTCCCTTTGGCACATTTCAAGCATAAGACTTCTCCCACTAATACAGTTCGCCTCTCACTGCACTACCAGCTAATACTCCCTCAACCAATTCACCCCGATTCACTACTACTCGTCCATTGACTACTACATATTCCACCCCAGTAGATGGAATCATCCCATCCTCATACGTAGATCGGTCTCTTATTTCACTAGGGTCGAAAACGACTAGATCCGCATCAGCACCCAGACGGATACGACCCTTACCTTGCATCTGAGAGACCGTCCTTTCGAGTCTTTGTGCAGGCATCAACGTCATCTTTTTAATCCCTTCCATCAAAGAGAGAGAGCCTTGATCTCGAACATACTGACCCAACACTTTGGAAAAAGTGCCAGTAGTTCGAGGATGGCCCCGACCTTCCTCGACAAAACCATCACTGGCAATCATAGCAAGAGGGTGAGTCACGCCAATCTGCGTAGCCTCTTCACTTCTACCATGAATTATGACCTTACCGCCAGTTTCACGATAGATCTCAAAATTGTCTCTATTCAGTCTCTCACCAGTTGCGACCCACTGATGCATGGCAAATTGCGAATCAGTGTATGTCTCCCAGTCGTCAAATAGTGCTGAGCCTATCTCGGTCATTCCAGCACCGTATGGATACACCTCAGTAGAAACATCTTGGCCCAAGGACACAGCCTGCTCTATAACTGCTAAGAAATCAGCTATCTCCTCCCCCCCACTAGAGTTTGCGTGAACTACGTGCAGTGGCGCTCCTACCTCTGCGGCAATGTCAATGGTCCTGCGCACCCCTTCAACTCCACCTCGAATGTGAATGTGACTGGACACCCTGGCTGATGCAGCAACTTCTAACATGCTCCGAAACTCTTCGTAGGTCGCACCTGGGGTGTAGGCCATGCCAAACCCCATCGCGACAGCACCCTGAGACAGGCCTTGTTCCAACATCAAAATCATCTCCGCAATCTGTTCATCCGTGGCTATGGCACTACCACCCACTCCAGTGGGAAGAAATGATCCCTCATCACCCATTACCGCCATCCGAACAGGAATGTGACCAACGCTCACTCCATAGTTAACAACCTGTCCACCACGACGTTGATCGTACCAACTTGAGACGTCCCGAGTACCAACCTCCAATTCCAAGGCTGTCGTCACACCATCCCGAACCATCAGTCGGTATCCTTCATCACTCTGGGCATGCTCATGAAGGTCTATAAAGCCCGGGGCCAGGACTAAGCCACTTCCATCAATGAAGTTTTTTCCACTGAGGTCCTGATCGGTAATGATTTTAATTTTACCTTCTTTAATACCTAGATTCATGACCGCATCTAAACCAGATTCGGGATCCATTATACGGCTGCCTGAGATAACTAGATCCAGCTCATCTCTCCCTATCTCACCTGAATCACACCCTGCCAGTGATAGCAATACTACTGTGGTACCTAAGAACAACCGGTCTAGCAGTTCCATTCTAATTTCTCCATGCAAATCCGATTTTACCTACTAGCATGCCAGGCTGCCAACACTTCTGCTTCTCGTTCAAGAGAAATTCCAGCCCTTAACTGTGCCTGCCGCTCGGATGATCTAGAAAAATGGTATTCTAAAGTGTCCGTAGCAGTAACTGCTAACGATCGAAAAGTTAAGCCAGCTGCAACTTCTGGGGTCAAGTCAAATCGGGCAAAACCTTCTCTGCCTTCCGTTGGAGGTCTCCATACGGGGAGATCCGAATAGGGACGTAACCCCATATCTGTTAAAAACTCTCTATTGACCCAAGTAAATCTAGTTTCGGCAGTAGTCACAGCTCGAATTCCATATAGCAATTGTGCCATCGGTCGAGGATTGAACGGGCCCACTCCGTTGAATACACCCACATGGTCCCCTTCGGCCATTCTGATCATCCATTCAGTCAAATCTCGAACATCTATGATTTGGACTGGATCACTGGGATCACCTGGAGCAAGGACTTCTCCACCTTTATGGATACGAACCGGCCAATAGGTAAACCGATCTGTCTCGTCGCCAGGACCTATAATAAGACCAGGGCGTACTATGTTGGTCCTTCCCACAAAAATCTTCTGAGCCTCTCTCTCAGATAAAGCTTTGGCAAGCCCGTAGGGCAAGTCATCGGAACCTCTTTCAATACCAGCAGTTTCATAAGTGAAGGAGGGGGCATCTGCCGTCATCGGAACCCGACTTGTGTCTGCATATGCAGAGCGAGATGAAACATAGAAATACCTTCCCACAGCATCCTTAAGGAGTTCGGCCGACATTCTTACCCAATCTGGGTTGGCTCTGGAATTGTCAATGACAACATCCCAGTTGCGTCCTTTAAGCGCGTCCAGTTGTCCGTTTCGATCGCCGATTAGTGTTTCAACTTCAGGGAACATGTTGCGATTTGTTCGTCCTCGGTTAAAAAGGGTGACCTCGTGGCCTCGGTCCAGTGCATATCGAACCTGAAAAGGACCAATAAAGCCTGTGCCTCCAAGGATTAAGATTTTCATAGGTTTCGGCTCGAGGGAGATTCCTAGCACTCCCTTCCCACTCAGAAGATCGGGCTCTACCCCAAGCATCCCGAGAGTGGCCGCAGACCATCCCAGAAATCTTCTACGATCAAGCGAATTCATCCTGGCCTCCATATCTTTCTGTCTCATCATGCCTCGCAACCTATACTCCCTGTTGAGAAATATGATCCAACGCTTGCGAGATCCACCGTTCATGTCATAGCATCGTGTAATCTGTCTTCAATGGAAAGGGTGTGTTGACTAGTTAAATGTGGACGCTTCATCAATAGGAGTCATCAAATGAAACGCAAGAACTCTCAAATTAACCGTCGAAATTTCGTCCGACACAGCGTGGGGGCAGGAGTGGGTGCTTGGGCCTTAGATCGGCTCCCCAAAACAGAAATGTCATCTCAGAGCAGGTCAGCCGGTGGACCGATTATAATGACCAGCCATTCCAACGACACAGCATCTGACGCTATGGGGCAAGGGTGGTCGATCCTTGCTGGCGGTGGCTCATCTCTGGATGCAGTAGAACGAAGTGCAAATGTGATCGAAGTCGACCCGAATGACTCTGGTGTAGGTAACGGAGGGCTACCAAATGAAAACGGTGTCATCCAATTAGACTCTTCCATCATGGATGGAAAAACCTATAACGCGGGTGCAGTAGCAGCTATAGAGAATATCAAGACACCTTGCTCAGTAGCTCGGCTAGTAATGGAACGCACTGACCATGTGATCTTGGTCGGTCAAGGAGCATTGGATTTCGCTATATCCTATGGTTTTGAGGAGGTCGACTTGCATACCGAAAGGTCTAGAAATGCCTATCTCCGCTGGCGTGAAGAGCATAGTGATAGGGATGATTACGGACCTCCAGATCATCTGACAGCACCCGATGGCGAAGAGGAGGACTACGATGACATCCCCTTTCACTACGGTACTACAAATGTTCTTGCTGTTGACTCACACGGCGATATTTCTGGAATCACCACCACTAGTGGATTGAGTTGGAAAATCAATGGAAGAATAGGTGATTCACCAATTATTGGAGCTGGACTTTACGTTGACAACGATATCGGAGCAGCTGGTGCCACGGGGAGAGGAGAAGATGTAATCAAGTGCTGCGGATCTTTCTATATCGTTATGCGGATGAGCCAGGGGAGATCTCCTCAGCAAGCCTGTGAAGACGCAATAGAATTCATCGTACATAAATATAGAAACGTAAATCCTAATTTCTTCCCATCGGAGAAATTCGTGGCAATCAACAAAGATGGAGAGATGGGCTGTGCATCCATGGGTTCAAACCGAATCCCTAGTATGACGGTGAGAAATTCAGACGGATTGCGGATCGAAGAAGGGGTTAGGACCCAATATACAGGATGATCTCTGGAAGAATCTGTAAATGGAAAGAATCGCAATCAAGAAAGGTGCTCGCAGATCTTTGGATTAGGAATCTGAGTACGCCTCCTCGCCACGCCATTCCAACTCTAACGTTCGATACTTCTGGAGGATTGATTTGAAAACTACCTTGTTCTCCATATTTCTATTGGTCCTTGGCGGAAGCAAAATAGCCGTCACGGAGTTAGCGGAAAGTCGAACTAACACTCTCCCGAACTCACAGATCTACTATAAATCAGACCAATATCAGGAAGTGCAAGAAATCTTAAACGGTAAATGTGTAAGCTGTCACAGTGGGCCTGCTGCTGCCCGCGGACTAGAACTCGATTCCTGGGAACACATACTAGCGGGCTCCAAACACGGAGAAGCTCTGATCCCTTTTGATGCAGAAAGATCCCTATTATCTGAAATCACTACCAAGCTAGTCGGTGGGCCTCATCCTGAAGAACTAGGCGAGCCAGGGCTTACAGATGATGAAAAATCGTTTTTAAATAACTGGATTGATAGAGGTGCTCCTTCTAGGGAAGGTCTGATAGCTTTCGCCGACGCCGAACACTTACTCTATGCCGCTAATCAAGGAGACGCACTCATCTCTGTAATCGACATGGAAAGCAACCTAGTAATCAGAACTGTGGATCTCCAAGAACTAGGGTTCTCCGCAAACGCTCAGCCCCATCATATAGCAGTCGAACCCGACGGTTCTTATTGGTATGTGTCACTCATTAGTGATAATGCCATTCTCAAGTTTGATCGATCAAACACCTTGATAGACAAATTGACTTTTGAAAGACCCGGTCTACTGGCTTTAGACCCCAATACAAACAAACTTTACGCTGGAAGATCCATGGCTGCGGTATCACCTCCTCAGACTATCGGCATAATCGATCGGTCCGGTATGGATTTGGAGGAAATGGGCGTATTTTTTCCACGTCCACACGCTCTAGCAGTCGAACCCGAAAGTGGGGCCGTCTATACAGCCAGCCTTGCCGCAAATCAGATTGCTACTCTATACCCAGAGGATGAGAGCATCGAGTTGTTCACCATGGGAGGCGAAAAAATGCATACCATAGTACAATTCGCTGTATCTCCAGACGGACAATGGATGGCAGGAACCACAGAACTAACTTCCTCAATTTTTCTATTTGATCTCACTAAAAACATCGAGACTGGCCCAGTCGACACCATCCTAGTTAATTCTGCTCCATGGCATCCATCCTTTACCCCAGACGGACAATGGATTTATGCTGGAAATAACCGAGAGAACACGGTTAGTGTCGTCGACATGAATAGCCGCACCCTAGTGAAAGTGATCGAAGGAAATGGACTATCTCAACCCCATGGTTCAGCAACCTCCCATGACGGGCGGTACGTATACATTTCTAACCGTAATTTAGAGACACCTGGAATGCAGATGAATTCCTCGTCTTCTGGTATAACTCTCCCATCAGGGAAAACTGGCTACCAACCCCGTTACGACTTAGGTGACAACTCTCAGATTGGTACAGTAGTCGTCATAGACATCTACAGTCAGTCTATTGTCAAAGTGATCGAAATTGAAAAATACGGGTCAGGTCTTGGGGCTTCTCGAGCTAACTGACTCTCCCTGAATTGGTTAGGCTCTGAAAGAGTTAAAGGCCTTTGTCACCCAGTATTTGTTGGGCAGCTAGCCTGCCTGGTCCACCCGAAACACAGCCACCTGGATGAGTCCCAGATCCACACTGATAATATCCCTCTATAGGGGTTCTATACTGATTCCAACCTGGAGCTGGTCTGTCCAAAAACAATTGCGATTTAAAAAGCTCACCAGCAAAAATATTGCCCTCGCTAAGTCCTACGAGTTCTTCAATGTCCTGAGGTGTAACAATTTCTCTATGCAAGACTAAATCACTAAACCCCGGGAAAAATTCTGCCAATGTCGACTCTACCGTATCCGCGAGATTCTCCCGTTCACTATTCCAATCCGTCTGATTCAGATGGTAGGGTGCATACATGACAAAACAGGACATGATATGATTACCCGGAGGGGACATTTCAGGATCGATAGTTGACTGAATGCAGCAATCTAGAAATGGCCGACGGCTGAATTTACCAACTTCACAATCCCCAAAAGCCTCCTGAAGGTAATCGATGGACGGGCCAATATTTGTAAACCCTTTATAGATGTCTTCGCGACCTTCAAGGCCAGGGAATGTTGGAATAGAAGATAGGGCAAAATTTACTTTCGCAGCGGTACCTTGAAATTTAAGGTTCGCGATACAGTCTACTAGGTCTTTTGGAAGATCCCCTGGTTCTACAAGTCGAGTAAAGGTCTGCCTCGGATCGAGTGCACTAACTACCAAATTTGCTTTCAGTGTTGACCCATCCTGGAGCAAAACCCCTAAAACCTTTCCATCTTCATAGAGTACCTTATCGACACCGGCATTGATCCTCACCTCTCCACCAAAAGTTTCTACTGATCGAGCCAATGCTTGAGTGAAACCTCCATTACCACCTTTATGAAATCCCCAGCTTCCAGGCAACCCGTCATACTCACCTAGTTTGTGAAAAAGCCATACAAGGCCCGACTCCTGATCCCTAGGTCCGCATTTGCTACCGATGATACCACTCGACGCATACATCGCCTTTATCAAATCGGTCTCAAAATACTCATCCAAAATCTCAGCAATACTACAGGTGGTGCATTTCTCTATCAGATCACGGACTTCTGGATCAAGGTCCTCTAAATATACTTTTAGCTCATTCAATGCGTTGACTTCAACAGGATCAGAACTCAGACGGTTAGGAGGAATGCGGTCCATCCAAGGTTTTATCGCTCGGGCCATTCTACTGATCAAGTGATCTAGATCCTGAGCCGCTTCTGCATCTTCAATGGAATGTCTGGCAATCTCGTGGTAGTTGGTGTCAGGATCTGACCCCAAAATAAGGTGTTCTCCATTGTATCCCGGCTGAAAAGTATTGACCATGGGAAGCACCATAAAACCATGCCCGACCAAATCTAATTCCTGAACGATTTCTGGACGTAAAAGACTGATAGCATAGGAGAAGGTGGTGAACTTAAAACCAGGTATGAGTTCCTCCGTTATCGCTGCACCACCAACTAGATGTCTACGTTCAAGCACAATGGTTTTTAAGCCAGCTTTTGCGAGATAAGCTGCATTGACCAAACCATTGTGACCCCCACCAACGA
>DUCW01000136.1:0-3246 GCA_012959595.1 Gemmatimonadota bacterium | reverse complement strand
ACTGTTCTGGTTAGATCGACGGGCAATTTTGCAATCGCAATGGGCTTCTTTAAGAGTGAGGACACCAAGAAGCTACTGGCATAACCAGCGTAATCCCAATCCTTATTTCCCCTTCGATATATACTCATAGTTGACTCTGAATAAACTTCATGATGAGGAGGTAAAATCCCAGCTTCCGTATAAATGGACTCATACTCTTGCCAATCCACCGTAAGCCCAACCGTTTTCCATCGACTTCTCCCCATCTCTAGCTCTTTTTCCACTGCATCCCTTCTAATGAAATCGCGGCTGTCATGTTGAATCCCTTTCAACATCCAACCCCAGCCCAATTCATGAGGTGTCTCACGCTGAGAATCGACCCAAGCGAACCGGGAAGTGTGAAAATCTGTCCCCATCAGAAGCAAGCCTGCTTCAACCCTAACCATTTTCAGGGCCGTGGTACCTATAGGAGTGATATTATAGTCTTTCCCCGCACCGATGAGAGCATCCCATACTGGCATAGCGTCATCTGAACGAATCCATATCTCGTAACCTAAATCCCCTGTATAACCTGTACGAGAAACCGTGACCGGGCACCCCACTATTTCAGCCTGAACTACACCGAAATAACTCAGCGTTTCTGAGACTCTAGTTAACTCACTGATCACATTATATGCCTGAGGACCCTGAAGAGACAAAATCCCAAAATCAGAGGAAACATCCTCGATTATAACTTCTGAAAGACCCATTTCCTTAGCTACGCTACGAAAGTAACGGAGCGTTGGCTCGGCTGCTGTCAGCCAAAACTCGCCCGAATCCACCTGCATTACCACACCATCCTGCAAGACGAATCCACGTTCATCACACCAGCAGGTATACTGAGCCTTCCCTACTTCACAATGTCCTATGTCACGCAATAAAATGCGTTCGAGCAAAACCTTAGCCCCTACTCCCGTAAAGCTATACTTGAAAAGAGGAGAGGTGTCGAGCAAGGACACTGAATTACGAACTGAATAGTACTCGTTGCTCAAAGAATACTGATATTGCGGAGCCACCAAGTAGCCAGACCAATGTCTCCAAATTCCCGTCTGATTGATTTCTTCCAAACGAGAATGGAAAGGTGTTACTAGCGGCATAAGTCTATTCCGAACGAGGTGGTCTTGAGTATGGTTTCATTGTCAAAAATCTCTTTCTCCTCCTGTACCAATTTGATACTCCTTTGGAAATTTAGCCCCTCTAAGATGTCTCACAAAATAGTCCCAACGTCTCCGCATCATATAGGGCTCATTGCCGAAACCATGAGTCCTGTTAGGCATCAGGATCAAATCGAAATCCTTGTTTGCTGCAATGAGAGCATTCACTACTAGCATGGTGTTGGAAGGTGGAACGTTGGAATCTAAGGTCCCGTGAGCGATTAAAAGCTTGCCTTCCAGTTTATCGGCTAGAAGATGATTCGCCTGATTATCATAGTTAGTAGTTCCATCGGGATACTCCAAAAGAAGTCCCTGCCATTTCTCACCCCAATCATCTTCATAGTTACGTTGATCATGATTTCCCGCTTGTGATACAGCAACTTTGTAAAATTCAGGATACCTTAAAATTCCAGCTGTAGAAGCGAATCCACCCCCCGAATGACCGAATATCCCAACCCGTGCGATATCCATCCATGAATAGCGATCCGCAAGTTGTCTGATCCCCGCAATTTGATCGGGGAGTCCGTTGTCTCCCATATTCCCATAGTAGGTCTCATGAAACTTCTTCGAGCGCCCTGGTGTTCCCATTGCATCGAGTTCCACCACTACGAATCCGAGTTCTGCAAGAGACTGCAGATCCCTATGTGAAGATCGAAAGCTCCTGCTACCAACACTACCACTTTGAGGCCCCGGATAGAGGTAGTTGATGATAGGATAGACCGATTCAGGATCGAAATCGGTTGGTCGGAACAGTAACCCGTAAAGATCAGTCTCTCCGTCCCTGGCCTTCACAGCGAAAGGCATCGGCGGTCTCCATCCCAACTGTTCAAGTTGTGATATATCAGATTTTTCAACAGTTAGGATGAGATCTCCCGTTTCCCTTGAACGTAATACCGTTGTTGGAGGAAGCACTGGTGTTGAGGAAATATCCAATAAATATTCTCCATCCGGAGAAAGAGAAACGGCATGATTGGCACTATCCGGAGTAAGGAGCCGAACATCACCAGCATCCAATCCTACGTTGTAAGCATACTGAAAGTAAGGATCTCCATCCTCACGACCTGTTCCGATAAAAGTCACAGTTCGACTTTCCTCATCAATATCCAGGATTTGTTGGACATTCCAAAAACCTCGAGTCACCTGTCTCTTCAACGCTCCTGAATCACTGTCATACAAATACAAGTGTCCCCAATTATCTCTTTGGCTGAACCACAATATTTCACTAGAAGAAGACAGGTAAGCCCAGCCACTTGACTCATAAAAAGTTTCTTCTACTTCTTCGAAAAGGGTCTTGATCTCACCTTTGGAAGCATTCGCTATTCGCACGGTAGCAGTCTTGTGGTCTCTAGTACTGGAAACGAAAGCGATCTGCTTACTGTCCGCACTCCATTCCACATCTCCAAATCCTGAGCCACATCTAATATGGTCGCTGCAGGTACTTCGATGCTGATCGGGAAGCATCTTCAGTGGAATCACTCTATCGCCAACCGACCGATCAAGGTCCAAAATTACCCTTGAAATTCTAAATATCACCGAATCTTCAGGAAGTGGATAACGCCAAGCATCCAATTCTGGGTGGCCGACTTTTGTGTTGACAAGATACATCATGCCTACACCTCGAGAATCATGTCGGAACGTCGCTATTTTTCTGGAGTCTGGTGACCATTTGACTATCGGACGATCTCCACGCGTCCACCCAGCATTGTCAGTGCCGTACCCGAAATCTTCGACGCCATCGGTCGTTAAGGCTGACTCTTCTCCGGTCTCCAAGTTTCGTGCCCACAGGTTATGGTCTCTAATAAAAACTCCGCTTTCCCCATCCGGAGAGATCACCTGGGTGCGTGAAAATCCATTGGTATCTTGTGTCCATTGAGAACGCGAATCTCCCCTGGAGGATTTACAGGAATATATTTCCAGGTCACATCGTAAGTATGCCGGAGTCTCGACTGAAGCCATAAGGGTACCCGCTTCTAGTGAAAGATTTTCCAGAGGCAGTCCTGACGGTTCTATGACCCTACCGACTGTGCGACTAAGGACATTTGCCAGTCGCTCATGATCAAAGGCATACTCACGA
>DUCW01000135.1:2784-3229 GCA_012959595.1 Gemmatimonadota bacterium | reverse complement strand
CTGTTCGGCCATGCCTCACCAAGGCACAAAGCGGAGCTGCCAGCAGTGGAACGATCACCTGAAGAACAGGTAAATGAGACATCATACGGACCTATCCATCTCATTGATTTGATCTTCTTCTACAGATCCATAAGCCTCATGTATCCGGACTACCAGGCTTAGTCCTAGAGCACTTGTAGCGACACCAACCACAATAGCAGTGAGGATCAACACGTGGGGCAGAGGGTTAGAATAAACAGACCAATTAGAATTCAATATCGGTGCCGTGGCACCCTCGATTTTTCCCATACTAATGTAGAGGATAAAAACCGATGTTTGGAAAATATTTAGTCCGATAATTTTCTTTACTAGGTTCCCTTGAGCTATGAGTATATAAAAGCCGATCATCATCAGGACTACAACGAACCAATAGTTCAGAAAACCCACTGCATTCATTATTTAGCTT
>DUCW01000135.1:2389-2768 GCA_012959595.1 Gemmatimonadota bacterium | reverse complement strand
AAGAATAAAAAATCACGACCATTACTCCAAAGACAGTGGTAAGCACCCCTAATTCAACCAGCAGAATACCCAAATGCTGGCCATGTTCGGCATCGTGAGAGTTCAAATAGTCATAGTCGAGGAATTCTCCTCCCAATATCATGGTTGCAATTCCCACTCCGGCATAGATCAATACTCCGAGGGACCCACACAAGGATGCTACCCTGAGAGGAAGTACAAGCCTAGCAGTCTCCAACCCATAAATCAGTGTATACAGAACAAACCCTGAGGCAAAAATCACTCCAGCCTGGAAACCACCCCCTGGACCGTAATCCCCATGGAACTGGACATATAGTGCAAACAAAAGGATGTACGGTGTCAAAATTTTTGTCGCTACCCT
>DUCW01000135.1:393-2373 GCA_012959595.1 Gemmatimonadota bacterium | reverse complement strand
ATGACATTATCTTCCATTCCGATCCCCTTCTCCACAATCGGAACCTTTCCCTTTCCTGCCGGACATAAGTAACAGAACTCCCACCATAGCGGTGAATATGACGGTCGTCTCCCCCATGGTATCATAGCCTCTGTAGCTAGCTAAGATGGAGGTAACTACGTTCGGCATACCCGTTTCATGACCTGATTCCTCTAAATAATGCACAGTCGTTTCGTGATGATGTATCGGATTGTCACTCTCCCCGAAAGGAGGAATGTCCAAGATCCCATACATGAGAAGAAGACCAGTTATAGTCACAATCACCAATGGAACAAGTTGGACAGTCTTATGTTCTTTCTGTTGATGACCCACTAGAGACAAAGTTCCCAGCATCAATACTGTCGACACTCCAGCACCGACTGCTGCTTCTGTGAACGCTACATCTACAGCGTCTAGCAGAGTGAAAAACGCAGCCGAAAGAAGACTGTAAATTCCAGTCACCATAGCCACGGTGAACAGATTTTTCAGTCTCACTACAAGCAAGGCGGCAACTGCAAGCATAGTGAGCAAGAATAAATTAACTAAGATCTCTATGATCTGCCTCCTTCTTCCTTCCCTGCAATGGTTGAACCCCTGCGTGCAAGGCAGCTCTCGCCAAAGCGTGGGTACCTACCGGGCTAGTGAAAAGCAGAAAAATCCAAATTAAGACAAGCCTCACAGCAATCAGTGTGGGGCCTTCATTCAAGGCCAATCCTAAGAGTAAGAATCCCGCT
Source organism: Gemmatimonadota bacterium (assembly GCA_012959595.1). Classification (GTDB taxonomy): domain Bacteria; phylum Gemmatimonadota; class Gemmatimonadetes; order Longimicrobiales; family Gaopeijiaceae. Next base: position 1,621 of record DUCW01000135.1, on the reverse strand, counting down.
CCCATCGTGTCAGTCATCCCCGCGGCATGAAGCCTGGTATACACATCTGGCATTCTTAGCACCCCAGCCGCTCCGACTACAGTAAAAAACAACCCGAGTATCACCGATCCCCAGGCCATCACTGTGGCAACCTGTGCCATCACAACTCGTTCCCGAATGAATCTTTGCTAGCTTTTCCTAAATCTCCAATTTCAAAATATTTCAGTACTGCTATCGTTCCGATGAAATTTATCAAGGCATAGACCAAAGCTAGATCCAGGAATTCAGGTCGTCCCATTAAGAAACCCAACACAGCTATCAGAAGAACCGTCTTAGTCCCGAAACTATTAAGTGCTAATACTCTATCATATGCAGTCGGACCCACCATGGCCCTAATCATGACTAGCATCATCGCGATCGCCAAACTCACAGTAGCAACTACAAACATTAAGCGGCACCTTCCACTAGAGTGGCCCGCTTATCCATTTCATCTTCCTCGTTTTGAGTATCCGCCAATGTGAGAGCGTGAACCTGCATCCCATTAACTCCAACACCAGTGACAATGGTACCTGGAGTCAATGTGATCGAATTAGCGTAAATGACCCTTCCTAGATCAGTATTTTGACTGCTTTTAAATACTGTCATATTAGGATTGATAGGCAAGCTGGGACTCAAAATTATCTTGGCTACAGCAACATTGCTCTTGAAAATTTCTTTAAGTAACCAAAGAAAGTACCCTAAGAATCGACCTCCGAGGAACAGAGGGACCCCCTCTCTATCAATGAAATCCATTCTTTTTGATATGTAAACAACAAAGATACAGGATCCAATAGCAAACCAGACCAGCAGGGAATGCTCAATAGTCAGCGATCCAGACAAAATCATCCAGAAAGCAAACATTGTCATTCCTAAGCCGACTACTCTGATCAATTAGAACCCCTGGTTTGTTAAACACGTAAAACACAATTCGGAGACCAACCTACCAGTTTGACTGTGCTCCGTCCACAATGCGTTGCACCAAAAGAAGAATGGCCTCTGCCCTGCCGACTTCCTCTCCTTCACTTTCTTCGGAATATTGCCCCTGGATTCCCAGGCTCGAATTATCCCAAAGTACCATGTCTTCCACGGTGTCAATAAATTCTACCTGTACCTGAATTCCCACTTGTCTCTGCAAGACGTCTATCTGCCCAGTTCCAGCACCAGGTCGGTATAATGGAGTAGTCAAATCGTATCGGAGTATTCTTCCCCT
>DUCW01000135.1:0-383 GCA_012959595.1 Gemmatimonadota bacterium | reverse complement strand
AGATTGAGCGGCGTCCTCAGCGGCGTTCGTTATGCCCAATGCTCTAGGCAATTCCTGCAATAAAGCTTCGTGTATTTCCTGAGTCAATTCGAAGCGGTTTGTATCATTTTCGAAAGGAAGGATAGCGACAGTCCGAATGTGATCAGGAAAACTTCCAGATCTAAAACTGTAGTTGCACGAACTGACAACTAACGTGAAAACAAAAATCCCCAGTACCCTAACCCCCAGGGTGCCAGATTTTTTCATCATAGGGCTCGACTCCATTGGCTGTCTCTAAAATTATCACTAACTCACGATACGAATTCAGATTGCGATAAGTCGCCCTTGATGGCAACCTCTCAAGGGTTTCCAACTCTAAGTTTACTGAATGTACTGTTTGTCCA
>DUCW01000134.1:17202-19563 GCA_012959595.1 Gemmatimonadota bacterium | reverse complement strand
GGTCGTGTGGACGAATGGAAGGACAGGTGAAGGTACCAAAGAAATCACAGCGTACATATCACAACTTAAGACTGGGAATTCGACTCCTTCGAAAGTGAATAGCATCCTAAAAGATTCGAACCAATCGAGGAAACTCCCTGTCCTAGAACGTTTTTCAAAAAGAAAGAAGACGGTGAAAGAGGTCGTCTCTCAGGTAGATTTTGTGCCCCCTAAACCATCCGCTATCAGTGGACATCTGGATTCTCTAGTTCTGCACAAGATATGGGGTCCAATAATTTTCTTTGCCGTCGTAATTCTAGTGTTTCAATCTATTTTCACCTGGGCCGTTCCGCTCATGGATGGGATACAGTTTCTCATTGAAGCTTCGGGATCTTGGATCTCTAGTGTCCTGACCGATAACTGGTTCCGATCCCTATTAGTCGACGGTATTTGGGCTGGAGTAGGTTCTGTGGTAGTATTCTTACCCCAGATTCTGATCCTCTTTCTCTTCATCGGTATTTTGGAAGATTCTGGCTATATGGCTCGTGCTGCAGTAATCGCTGACCGAGTCATGTACCGAATAGGGTTACAAGGAAAAGCTTTCCTTCCACTCTTGTCTGGATATGCCTGTGCAGTTCCTGCAATCCTTTCAGCAAGAACCATTGAAGATGATCGTGACCGGCTGGCCACTATTTTTGTGACACCGTTTATGACCTGTTCAGCCAGGCTTCCAGTATACGTACTGTTGATAGCAGCGTTTATACCTAATGAACCCTTCTTGGGATCGTTTCTCAGCCAAAGAGCGGGAGCACTAATCCTACTCTATGCCCTGGGTATTGTCGCTGCCGTCATCACGGCTTTTATCCTAAAGCGCACTCTTCTCAAAGCAGAACCTTCAACGTTTTTGATGGAACTACCTCCTTACCGTCTTCCATCCCTACAAACCCTAGGGCTGAGGCTACTCGACAGAAGCCGTATCTTCCTGGCAAGAGTAGGAAAAATAATCTTCACTGTAACCATCATTCTTTGGTTCCTGACTCAATTTCCAAGAACGGAATTTGGCGCACCACCGGATATAGAGCAGAGTGCTTTAGGTCAGATCGGCCATGTGATTGAGCCCGTGATTGAACCTCTTGGTTTCGATTGGCGAATCGGTATTGGGCTAGTGACATCACTGGCCGCCCGGGAAGTGATCGTAGGAACACTCGGCACCATTTACGGTATCGAAACCGCCGATGAAGAATCCCTGGATCTTCAGAATGCTCTACAGGAGAGCCTCTCCTTTCCTGCGGCGATGGGTCTTCTCGTGTTTTTTGCTTTTGCACTTCAATGTATGTCAACAGTAGCGACCGTAAAGCGGGAAACTGGTGGATGGAAATGGGCTTCATTTCAATTTCTCTATATGCTGGCCCTGGGTTATGTCGGAGCCTTTCTGGCTTTTAGATTATTCTGAATGAAAAATTCTCAGTACTAAATCGAACAGGTTTTTGATTTTTTCAACAATAGAGGGCCTTGCTCTGTCAAAAACTGGTGATTGCCAAAAAATAAATTCCTCAGAAGAGAAGCTTGATACAGTACATTGCAGTCAAGATCACTGGAGTTAACAGTACTCCCCAGAAAACTCTTATTTCCGTTGCTCCAATTTTGGGACTAAAGCGGGGAGCATAGTGCTTGCTGGTATTGAAATGAGTGTCCCACTCCTCCAGGCCCCTAAGGCCCTCCTGCAACTCCTCCTCAGGCATTCCCTCCAAGGTGTCTGCAGCCGACGGTATGTTTACTAGGTCTACCTGATTGGACTTCTTCATGAATCAACACGAAATTTTTCTGGACACGAATCGTATTCGTTGTTATTACCGTAGTCGAACCAAGTCCCACACCTTTTACCTCGATCATAATAGCCGCTTCTGAGTATTTCGTCGTTCAGCCAGTAACTCTCGAAGAAGCCGTGCATTTCATCATTCACGAAGCTGGCCTGCAACGTCAACTCTCCGTTCTTCCTAAACTCGAGAAGAGTACCGTGCCACTTGTCTGTTTGGTGGTTCACCGAACGAAATAGAGTTCCGTCACCGTAAGAGATACGCACCATACCAGTCTTTAAACCCCGGTCAAATCTCCCAGATTCCCACATGCCTTCCTCGATGACGATCGCTCCACGATCCATCCTCAAAGGACCAGCAATATAGTACAGTTCTGGATCATAAATTGTATAGGGCCCGTGAAATAAACCATCCAGAAGATTCAGATCCATAACTAGCCGAGTATCATCTTCTGGAGCCATCTTAACGGCCGAACCTGTATACAACTTACCTGTTCTTAAAGTAAATACAATTAATTACGAAGGAAAATTAAAAACTGGTTCAAACAGACATCGTGGTTCATATT
>DUCW01000134.1:11142-17192 GCA_012959595.1 Gemmatimonadota bacterium | reverse complement strand
GTTCTTGGGTGCAGGTACCGACCTTCCTCTAGAAGAAGGTCATCCAAATCCTGAGGAAGACCCTGAAAAACATCGATACAACCCCCAACCAGAATCACGGTCACGAGTATGATATTCTTGTTAATGTGTAACTTTTCCATCCATGAGTCTCCCCCATTTTTCTGCGGTGCACAAGTATCTGCATGCTTACTTAAATAGCGTACTAAGAATCGCCGGACCACGAAAAGACCACCTACTTTTAACGAATCTTGGAATTCAGGCTATCTCATGTGGAGGGTACCGACACTGATTTTAAAAGAAAAATATTGCTGACCCTGGTAATTTACACAGTATTGAAGAGTTTACATCATGATTGATCGAATCGTTAACCACCAAAACCAGCCAACAAAGCTCCGAGTATTCAGTGAGTAAACGCATAGGAGACTTTGACCGGTCTATTGTAGAAGGTCCGATTCGCAGTGCAGTCTGGAAACTGGCTTGGCCAACCATGTTACAAAATATGATTGGCGGATTCCAGGGTGTAGTCGATCATATAATGGTGGGCCATTATGTTGGCTACGTGGGAAATGCCGCTATCGGAGTCTCTTGGCAGATCTTTCTGGTGGTCATCGTTTTTATTAGCTCCCTCTTTACTGGTATGGGTGTACTGGTCGCACGATTCGCAGGTGCCAATGATCGTGACAAAGTAAATCGCACCGTATATCAGGCCTTTCTGACCTGTTTAATGATCGTTTTGTTCATCATGGCCCCTATTGGTTATCTGGCATCTCCGACTCTATTGCACTTAGTCAACACGACACCTGAAGTGCAGGCAGAGGCATTGCCTTACCTACGTACAATGTTCGTTTTCTCTTTCGGTATGCTCATGTTCTTCATGCTGGGTGGCGCTCTTCGTTCCGCTGGAGATGCCCGCACACCTCTGAGGCTAGGGATCACACTTACTCTCCTGAATATCACTCTGAGTGTCATCCTAATACGGGGCCTGGGCCCCATACCTGCTTTCGGGACTACTGGGGCAGCCATAGGAACTGTAGTCGCTGGTGCCACCGTCAGCCTCTACGCCTTCACCAAACTTTTCGATGGTAGCTGGGTTGTCCAATTTCACCGCCGGATGAATTGGCGACCGGACTATACCATTATCAAACAGCTCTTTAGGTTTGGTCTTCCGACGGGTCTGCAGGGCGTGGCAATGAACCTCGGAGGAGTTTTTCTTCTCGGATTCGTAGGATCTCTTGCTATGAGTGCACAGGCCCAGGCAGCATATGTAGTCAGTTACAGTCAACTTTTTTCCTTCATTACTTGGACGTCTGTAGGGATCATGGGTGCGACCGTTGCAGTATCGGGTCAGAACCTGGGGGCTGGAAATACGGAACGTGCTACTCGGGCTGTCAATGTGGCCGCCAGCTTCGGGCTGCTATTAGCAATAATAATCGGCTCCCTGTTCATATTCATCCCCACGTTACTGTTGAGAGGGTTTGGTATAGTCGAGCCCGTCCTCTTGGAACTGAGTATAGAGTTACTACGGTACCTCGCTGTATCTGGTCTATTCGTTACTGTAGCACTGGCTTTTACAGGTGGCCTACAGGGAACTGGCGACACTAAAAGCCCTCTATATATATCAATTGTTTCTCAAGTAATCATTCCACTAGGACTGTGTTTTACAATCCAAACACTTGGGACGCTAGATCCCCCAGACATTTGGCTAGCAATAGTACTTGGACATCTCTCTAGAGCAGTGCTCAGTGTGATAGTATTCAAGAGAGAAAAATGGAGAGATATCAAAGTAGACCTCGGAGATACTTCCACTAGTCCATCCTGAAATTATGCTGTGGAGAACAACCGTACTAATCGGGTGCTACTGATTAGTACGGTTGTTTCTTCTCCTCAACTCTCACCCAATTTCTCAGTATTTTCCTATCTTCCAGGTATCATAAGGTGTGCAGCACTTGTCCCAGCCGCCATTATAAAAGACCCGCCCTCTCTACCATTCTCAGGAAAACCTGTGGAGGCTCCTGTGGCGTGAGGCATCGCTATAGTCGTATGTATACCAGCACTAGCCTGATCCTCACCTCGCATTGCAATCCACAGTGAACCGAAAACTGCCTCCACTCGGGTACCGGCTGCTTCGGCTGAAGCAATCATTTCATTCTCTTCTTCCCTGCTCGAGCTCTCTACCCGAAACCGACGATTCTGTGCTACCCTGTCCAAGTTTCCAAGGCTGCTGCACTGTACATCAAAGGCTGCACGTCGATCCTCACTAGCTCTATCATAACAAACCAACTGACCACTCCCTTCCTTCAGTACTTCGTAAGTATAATCGTCGTTCCAAGAAATGACTGTCGCCCCTTCTTGGCTTCTGGCTGGAAGGGGTGCCAAAGCCTTAGCAATAGTCGCATCTTGAGCGGAAATTTCTACCGAAGGCCAAAACATCATTGCCACTAGGACTGCAGATAATAATAGTGTCTTCTTCATATCGTTCTCCAAGGTAAAGTTGGATCAATTTATACATTCATCGATAATAAAGATACCAACAGCACCGGATCCTAGAGATCTAGCCCTGTTTCTATTGTTCTTCGGGGATTGCCAATGAAGGCTCCTCACTACCGCCAACTAGCGAGATAAGAATTGAGAAAATACAAGCTTTTTCAACTAAGTGTACTTTGTTAGGAAAAGCTACATTCTGAACGAATCGTTTCATGATTGGAATGACGCTCCTACATTTAGATTACAATCTGTTACTAACCTGAACTATCTTAAAGTTAGTTATTCAATAAGGTTAAGCAGCAATGGCAAAATTAAAAAAGATTCGTATTTTTTTCTGTGCAAAACTTCAAGCCACTCTCATGGCTATTTTAGGACTCATAGCTGGGATGATCTACTCGGTGGGGGGACTTATTTGGGAACTAGTCGCGGGAATTCCCCTGAACCTGGGAACGATTCTTGCTTTTGCAGCCCTCCTCGGTATGCCTGCCCTCTTTGCTATGGTAGGATTTGCAACTGGAGGCATCTCAGCACTGCTCTATAACCGTGCCACTCTATGGATCGAAGGGATGGAAATAGATCTAGATCATGATCTCATATTGAAAAACGAAGAAAATGATCTAAAATAGATTAAGCTTCCAACCAACTACCCGATCCTTACAAATACCATCTAAATCAATAGTTAGATTTACCGGAAATAAACCCCTGCTCCGAACAGAAAAGAGGGTTCGATTCCATATTCACCTGGATCTAACAGGCCCCAAAACCAGCCATTCATCTGGCTTCTAGCGAAAGTAGATATTCCCCAAGAAGAAGTCACTGGAAATTGTCCTTCTAAGCCAATTACAAACATCTCTGCTCCATTAGCACTACTAGTGAAATTGATATCTGTTTCATTGACATCATCGCTTACAGAGACGCCAAGACCCAAGGACAGTGCCAATCTTGCCTTGTCTCCATCTGTCATCATCCTAAGATCTAGGCTCACAGAAGCAAAATTTCGATGTAGTGAATCTGAATCCACTTGAAAATCTGTTCTAGCCAAGTTGGCGAATACACCATAGGCGAATCGCCCTTCGGGTGACACGATCGAGGAGAAAGAAATGCCAGGGCCGATTTGTTGGTAAGGCAGATTGGGTTCATCCCAGATTACACTGGGTTGCACTGCCCATTCGAGAGATTGACCAGCACTTTTTAGAGGATTCAATAGCGAGAATAGCAAAATCCAAAAGACTGATCTAAAACCGACCATAAATCTACAACCAGTCATCCATAGGGGCAGTCAGGTCACTTCTCTCATCTCCAGTATTCACAACACCTCTCGGTTCGATGAGTACCACTTTACACTCTTCCTCTGAGAATGGGCGATGCATCTCACCTCTTCTTACAACCATCATCTCACCACTTTGCAACGTCGCTGTCCTATCCTCGAATTCAATCTGCATGACTCCCTCAATGACTACGAACACCTCATCCGTATCCTCGTGTGAGTGCCAAACAAACTCTCCTTTTATTTTAACAACCTTGAATTGGTAGTCATTCATCTCAGCAATGACCTTAGGTGACCAATGATCTTCGAATAAGTCAAACTTAGATTGAAAATTGATAGACCTTTCCATTTTTCTTTCCCTATTGTCCCTAGAAAACATTTACCATGTCGACCAAATGATCCTGAGCATCACAGCAGCGTATATTATTACCAGGACTACTCCTACTACAAAAACCTTGAAGGACGCACCTTCTTTATTCATCATGCCTCTCTGGGGTAACTAGTGTCCTGTCTTGTACAATGTTTATGACCGTGAGACATATCTGGTTCACCCCTTTCTTTTCGCTCAAGCATCTCTTTCAGAATCAAACATTGCACCACTAGGAGAGCTAAGAGTAAGGCATTTCTTGTCAGGTCTAGTGCTAGAAATTCCATTCTACTCCTCCATTGTTGTCTACTAATGCTTATCTAAGGCAGGACAGATTGCCAAACAGGTTAACTCTACCAGGAAAGAGATATCAACCTCGCCCTTGTTTCGTCTTGACCTCTCATTTTAACTTTAAGCCAGTAGGCCTTGCCTGTGATAAGTAGTGCTTATGCTCACCATAGAAAAACGACCCTGAAAACTTCTGACCAATAGGCTAAGCCGAACTTGACCAAAAAAACCTTCACCTTCCTGTCTGTCTTGGCCGTTATCCTGTTTGGATACCAACCTGTTTTAGCACAAATTTCTTCAGGACGCCTGAAAAAGGCAACTCTTGGCCCAACTATTCCTAGCAGTGCAACCGACCCCCAAAGTGAGGTCATCGAGTCTGGACCATCCGTACCCAAGAAGAGAGCGATTGAAAATGAATTGGTATTCAAGGCTACTAGAGTCAGGCAGTCACTCATTATTGATGGAATCATTGAAGAATCATTCTATGGGAGCGTCGTTCCTATTTCAGACTTCATTCAAACCCTACCTGAAGAGAATGGAGAACCGAGTGAACTCACCCAGGTCTGGATCGGATTCGACGATCTAAATGTTTACGTTTCCGCTAAAGTATGGGATTCTTCAGGGCCAGATGGTTGGACAGCAAATGAAATGCGAAGAGACGGAGACCAACTGCGAAACAATGATCACTTTGGTGTCTTCTTTGATACCTTCTATGATCGTCGAAATGGCGTGGCGTTATATGTAAATTCCCTCGGAGGAGTCTCCGATTTCCAAATAACTAACGAGACAAATGTCAATAAAGATTGGAATCCAATCCACCAAATCGAGACCGCTATCTTCGACGGTGGATGGTCCGTTGAAATAGCCATCCCTTTTAAATCTTTGCGCTACAGACCTGGGACAGAACAGACCTGGGGCATCCAGATGCGACGATCAGTCATACGCAATAACGAATGGAATTTTCTCAGTCCGATTCCGCGGGCAGTAGCAAGAAGTGGTCCATCTGGAAGCAACCGAGTATCTCTGTACGCGACCCTAGAAGGAATAGAAGCCCCCCCTATCGGGAGAAACCTCGAAATCAAACCCTATACTGTCTCAGGGGTCAGAACCGACCTAACTGCTGATCCCCAAATGTCTAATAACAAGTACGCCGACGCTGGATTAGATGTTAAGTACGGCATCACTGAAAATCTCACTGCAGACTTTACCTATAATACTGATTTCGCCCAAGTAGAAATCGACGAGCAACAAGTTAACCTTACTCGCTTCTCTCTCTCTTTTCCCGAAAAAAGAGAGTTTTTTGTAGAAAATTCTGGAATTTTCAATTTTGGATCTAGTGGAATGCGTGGGAGTAACCGAGGACGCGGGCGAGATCGAGGTGCAGTGCCCACGCTATTTTACAGCCGGAATATCGGCCTGAAAAATGGAACTCCAATCCCCATTCTAGGTGGCGGTCGTATCACTGGGAAAATCGCTTCCTTCGACGTGGGACTGGTGACCATCCAAACCGATGATCACACAACGGCTGAGGCCGAATCCACAAATTTTTCTGTACTTCGTCTAAGAAGAGACATCTTCAGACGAAGCAACATCGGGCTGCTCTTTGAAAACCGCTCTCGTTCCCTTTCTTCTTCTGGTTCTTGA
>DUCW01000134.1:0-11132 GCA_012959595.1 Gemmatimonadota bacterium | reverse complement strand
GGTTCTAATCAAGCATGGGGCCTCGACGGTTCATTTGGCTTCTCAGACAACCTCAGCGTAACAACATACTATGCAAAAACAGCTACTAACGGATTGAATGGCATGGACGATAGCTATAGTGGAAAAATCAACTACGGCGGTGACAAGTGGGGAGGCAGTCTTGATCATTTAGTAGTAGGTGCAGACTTCAATCCTGAAATAGGGTTCGTTCGAAGAAAAGATTTCAGACAAACAGCTGCCATGGGTCGCTTCAGCCCACGTCCTAACTCTATTTCTTGGATTCGACAAATCACTCTTCAAGCTGATTTGGGACGCATTGAAAACGAACAAACTGGAATCCTAGAGAGCCAGAACCATGCTGGGCAATTTAAGGTCGAATTCGAAAACAGTGATCAGTTCAACATCACCTATACTGACACTTACGAAGACTTGTTAGAGGACGTTCAGCTTTCGGGAGCTACCGTCAGTAGAGGTAGCTACTCTTTCCCTGACGTCCGTCTCAATTACACTTTTGGATCTCAACGTCCTTATTCTGGAAATTTCTCTGCACGACGAGGTGAATACTACGGAGGGGAAGTCACTTCCCTGGGAATGAGCCGAGCACGTATGGAGATAACCCCCCAGTTCTCTCTCCAACCTAGCATATCTTTCAATTGGATCAGCCTCCCTCAAGGTCAATTCGACCAACATGTGGCAGTAACCAGATTGGACTATACACTGACCCCCAAAGCTTACATTAGTACCCTGGTCCAGTACAATTCACGCAACAACACCGTGAGTGGAAATCTCCGATTCCGTTGGGAATGGGCCCCTGGAAGCGAAGTGTTTCTCGTCTACACTGAAGACCGAGGCACGGACATCCTCAACCGGTGGTCCGAGCTTCGCAACCGTGGTTTAATCATCAAGGTCAACCGTCTCTTCCGAGCTTGACATACGTATCCAGCGTAGCAGTCCACTCTAAAGGATGCCTGAAATCTGATTTAGATTCAGAATCGAGTCTCTATTTCCTATGAAAGGAAATGAAGAGGAGGCCGGAGAGAAACGAGATCAAACCGTTGGACCAGCTAAAATAGCCTAAAATACTTAGAATCAGTGAGCCCAGTAGCAACGCGTACCCCACTTTATTCATAACGCCATTCCCAATGAACCTAGTCGCCGACGATAAATAGCTAATCGTTCACACAAAACCTATTATAGCTAATAATGACATAAACTCTATGACTTTAGAACAGGATCACATAAGGACTTTCCTAAGACCTATGAACATCCAATTCTTGCCGTCCCACTTAACAGTAGGAAATGTTCATGTCCTACCAAGAACACCCTAAACCCAGGGAGGATTCCGATGTCTGATCAATCAAACCGCAAGCCGGTTGCACTAAGCCGTAGGCAACTACTTATAGGCGCTGGCGCTGCAGGTATGTTCCTTAAAACTACTGGAATCCAGGGAGAATCAGTACCATCCACAAATCCCAATGGACAAAATTCTACAGTAGTCTTCACTCATACCACTGTAGTAAATTCTGACCACGTACAAAATGACGTAGCTCTCGCCGTAGAAGACTCTAAAATCGTCTCGATAGGACCCACAGAACAAGTCCTTGCAATGTACCCGAGAGCTGAAATATATGACGGGACGGGAAGAGCTATTCTACCTGGGTTAATCAACTGTCACGCACATATGGGAGCAGTAATAGCTCGAGGTTTCAACGAGGATTTCGGATTCCCGAACACTGCAAACCTAGCCGTCTCTCCCAACAGCCTCCTCGAGGGAGAAGAGGACATACTGATGGTAAAAGTTGCCGCACTGGAGGCAATAAAAACCGGTACTACAACCATTGTAGAAAACACTGGGAACATTCACCGAGACGCGGCGGCCTTAGCTGCGACCGGACTGCGGTGTGTATTCGCTGAATCGGTGCGTGACGCAGAGAATGTTCGAGGCCCGATGACCCCAGAAGCATTTTCCCAGGGCGAGCCCCCCAGATTTTCTTCCAGATTAAGGGATGAGGGGATGCAACGTATCCATGATCTATTTAGCACTTGGCATGGTGCTGAACAGGGTCGAATCAGCGTATTCCCCGCTGCTGGACTTACTGAAACCTCATCTCCTGAGCTTCTCCAGACTATTCGAACTTTCGCTGAGGAGCACGACGTCGGGTACACCATCCACCTAAACCAAAGTCGAGCCGAATTCGAATTTATGATGAAATACCACGGAGTTCGACCAACACACTACCTGGATCAACATGATTTCTTAGGTCCTCGTTTATTCGCTGCACATGCCAGATATGTCAACGAATCGGAAGTTGCTTTACTCGGAAAATCCAGCACAATCATTTCGCATCAAGCTGGGATGGCAGCCAATCGTGGGGTAAGTCCACCGATCCCTGCACTTAGGGCTGCCGGATGCCCCATAGCTCTAGGTACAGACAATAACACCAATGACGTATTCGAAGTTATGCGGATCGCCCTGCTCACGGAGCGAATCAGACGTAACCGTGATGGGGATGAAGTCCCCGGACTCCAACCCCAACCCGAAGACATACTCGCCGACACTACCCAAGGCGGTGCCCGAGCTGTTCAACAATCGGACCAGTTAGGCACACTCGAAGTCGGTAAAAAAGCCGATCTTCTGATCATAGATACCCAAAAGCCCCACCTTGTCCCTGCGGGCCGTATCCTGTCCGCTGTAGTTCACAGCGGCCATCCGGAAGACATCGAATCTGTGATGATCGATGGAAAATTCGTGATGCGTGACCGAGAAGTCCTCACCATGAACGAGGATAAGATTGTTGAAGAAGCGAATGCTGTTAGTCGTAGGGTGTGGAATAAAGTCCTAGAGACGGGACCAGTTCCCATACCTAGGTTGCCAATGTATTCAAATTGACCATCTTGATTGGCAAATATTTTTCTAATCTGTAATTGAGAGGGCACAGTGATCAATCTAGCTATATCTACCTCTATTATTCTCTTTTCTATAGCAGGCAATCTGTCGGCCCAACAGCTCCTCAGCGAAGGCATGGTAGTAAAAGGAACCTTGAGTACAACAGATACGCTGGTTTATCAATTTGATGTCGGTTTAGATCATTTCGTCCTCGGTGAGTTAAACCAAATAAGTGTAAATGTTAGTGCCCGCCTCTCAGACCCTAATGGCCAGGTGCTCGGAACAGGAGAGAATCCTTCTCGGGGATCTATGATTCTACCCTTCGAAAACATGGATGAAGGCCGACACACGATAGAGGTTTTTTCCCAGACAGGCGAAACAGGTAGCTTCGAGCTATCACTCAAATCGGTACGACCCTTGGCTACCGACCCTTCCGCTTTGGTCAATCAACTGATGGCACCCTATGACAGGACGGATTCACCAGGTGCCGCCGTCTCTGTCTGGAAAGATGGAGTCAACTTGTTCTCCAAAACATATGGAATGGCCAACCTCACGTATGGAATTCCATTTGAACTAGATACCCCGACAAACATCGGATCGACATCAAAACAGTTTACCGCATTCGCCATCATGCTTCTGAATGACAGAGGTGAGCTCTCCCTCGACGACGACATCAGAAAACACTTGCCCGAACTCCCCGAATTCGAACACCTGATAACGGTCCGAAATCTTATAACTCATACCTCGGGACTACGAGAGTTCTTGAACCTATTTACTATGGCCGGGAGACAACTCGACAATGGAGATCACATCGATCGAAAGGAATTGATCACGATCGTGCAGCGCCAACCAGCATTGCAAAACCCGCCAAACACAGAGTGGAATTACAATAATACCGCCTTTGGGTTAGCAGCCGTGATAGTCGAAAGAATTTCGGAAATGCCTTTTCACGAATTTATGCGAGACAATGTTTTCGAACCTCTGGGAATGACCCATAGCCAAGTCAGGCCATCCGCTGAACACATCGTACCGAAACGTTCGGTAGGATATATACTGGGCGCTGATGGATTTGAAGAAAAGAAGGACTTAGGAGGTGCAGTCGGGGCAGGTGGCATCTACGCATCGGTAGTAGACCTGCAGCGCTGGGCAGAGAATTATAGAAATCCCGTTGTCGGTAATGCTAAAATATTCGAAGAGATGATGACTTCCTTTGTGTTAGACGATGGTGAAAAGACCGATTACGGCTACGGGCTCATGATCGAAGAACAGAGAGGTCTGCGAAGAATTGAGCACGGCGGCGCCGATGTAGCACATCGGTCCCAACTAGTGCTCTATCCAGAGATAAATGCCGGGCTCACTGTACAGAGCAACCACGCCAACTTTGACAGTTCCATCGCATACCGACTGGGCGCTGCTTTTTTCGGCGAACATATGGACCCAGAGAACTCCGAAGAATCCGACTTTGACCCCGACAGCTACGATCTGGAAAATTTCGATGAACTGGCTGGAAAATACGCGCTCGATGCGGTCCCTTCATTTGTTCTGGACTTTACAAGAAGTGGTGACAGCCTATTTACCCAAGCAACTGACCAGATCAAGCTGCAAATTATCCCCACATCAGACCTCACCTTCCGCCTCACCAGAGTAGAAGCATCTGTGGAATTTCATCGAAATGAAGACGGAACCGTAGACAGTGTAACCCTTGATCAAGCGGGTCGGCTCGAGCAACACGCATCTCCGCAGTCGATGAACCAGAGAGTATCGATCCTAACGATTTTCAGGGAACTTATTTCAGTGAGGAAATAGAAACCTTTTATCGAGTCCGTGTCGAAGACGGTAGTCTGATTCTGAATCAGCTAAGATTGGGAGATATGGAACTCAGACTTACAATCAAAGACACCTATTCTGAAGTCAGTGGCCTGACCGTATCTTTCGAACGCGACCGAAATGACCAGGTAGTGGGATTCTATTTAGCCAACGGACGAACCCGAAACGTCAGATTCGAAAAGGTACAATGACCATAAAAAATAGATTGAATAGCCTACTCACTCTTCTGGTCTTAACTGTCATAGGCTTTCAGGGATGCACGGACACGGCCACCCAAGAGGAAGCCATGACGACGATCGACGTTGGAGCTTACGCAGCCGTTCAAGGATGGCTTAAACCATTCCAAAATGAAGGATTCGCGTGGGGCGGAAATTCTGGAGTCTATGCAGAAAGCCCAGATCGCATTTTCATTTTACAACGAGGTGAAACCAAACTGCCTACGCTTATACCAGAAGAATTCGAGGGATGGGCTGGTTCCATCGGAATCAACGCCCTATTTGCTGCCGATCTACGTACTTGGCAGAACGTAATCTTCACTGTAAACAAGAATGGAGAAGTCACAGACGTCTGGGACCAATGGGATCACCTGTTCGCTGATTTAGATGGTCCTGGACCTCACCGAATCCGGATCAGTCCCTATGATCCCGATCGCCATGTGTGGGTCGTCGATGAAACTGGACACCGCATTTTTGTCTTTTCCAATGACGGCAAAGAGCTCGTCAGGACTTATGGGGAGAGAGATGTCTCGGCAAATGATCAGACACACTTAGGAAAGCCCCAAGACGTAGCCTTCTTGCCAGACGGTAGAACCCTTATAGGAGATGGTCTCGAGAACAAAAGGGTCATCATCCTCGATGAAAATGGAAACTACCAGTCTGAATTCGGTGAACCTGGTACCGGCCTGGGCCAATTCGCTGAAGTGCACGGCCTTGCTTTAGGTCCAGACGGCCTGCTCTTTGTGGCTGATCGCCAGAGAGGAGTCCACGTATTTCGACAGTCCTATGATCCGACCCGAGCCTATCATCCCGAATTTGAACCGGTCACACTCTGGGAAGGTTTCGCTCTTGCTCTCGATCTTCACGCTACCGAAGAAGCACTATGGGTATCTGAAGTTAATTCTGGTGAAAGGCTACCCCGATTGATCAAACTTGATTTCGAGGGAAACCGTCTACATGAATGGAATCTTCCGACAGAGGGACCCTCCAGATTTATTGAGTCACACTCTTTCGCCGTAGACTCAGAAGGCAATCTATATCTCTCGGACAACCAAAATGCTCGCACGCACAAATTCATACCTAAAGAAAACGCAGAGCTCGATCAGCAACTAGAACCTGGGTTTGTGCCGTAATAAGCTTTTAAGAGATAATCCGAATCGTTCCGGTAACTAGAGAACGAGTGTGTGTAAATTTGACAGCGAGAGGTTGATTTCATAGCGAGAAGAAAACGAACTAGTTACAAATTCGCCACCCCTTAGCTCTCAGTGGCTTACACTTCTGAATCCTCAGCACAACTTGAGACTCTTTACCCTACCTGTTACCCTCTAGGTATGCTGAAAGCTACAGCCCTCTCGATCCTGTTAACCCAAGCTCTGACTTTCGGGTGTGAAACGGTTTGCGTTTGCAATGACGACTCTCAGGAGCACTTTGCTACAGCCCACCAAATGGACACTCACGATGGTAGGGGTGACACAGAAAATGCTCGCTCAGACCACGACCATAAAAGTGAGTCTACTGGTGATCGTTTGGAATGTGCAATGACCGCGTGCTTGTCCCTGACCGAGTCAGGGACCGCGGTGGGAACCATCGCTCTAGAGTTTGTTAGTAACAATCAGATGAGTAACAATCAGCTCGACTTTCTTTCCATGATCCCCCCAGATCCACCTCCGCCTCGTTTTTTCTAGGTAATTAACAAGCATTTCATTTACCTAGAAAAAGGAAGTGGGAACCGATGTATATAAACAAAGCCAGTTGGCTACTAATTGCTGTATCCCTTTGTGCGCTGGAAGGCATACTGAAACCTGTAGTAGGGCAGCACCAGGAAAGTGGAATGGCAGGGATGGGTCACCATGTGCAGGCCCCTTCCATCGTGATGGGATTTCACAATTTGGCTCCCGGTCAAATGATGATGAATTACCGATTTGGCATGATGAAGATGGGTGAAGCCCACCAACATCTCGGCCGAAATCATGTGACGACCCAGTCTGTGCTCCGAGACTATAGAATAACCCCCGTGCGTATGGCCACCTCTATGCACATGTTAGGTGGTATGATCGGCCTACCAGGAAATCTAGTAGCCACCTTCATGCTTCCCATAACGTCACGGTCAATGGATCATGATATGGATACAGGCGGTCAATTCACCACTAAATCAAGTGGGCTGGGCGACCTAAACATCGGCATGACAAGCAACCGTAACATCTCACAGAGAACTAGTCTGGCCTATGGCATCTCGCTTACACTTCCGACCGGCACAACTAATGCTGGCGATGTTACCCCAGCGAGTAGTCCGAATAAGATGATCTTGCCGTACCCCATGCAGCTGGGATCAGGGTCAGTGGAGATTAAACCAGAGACCTCGGCTTCGTTGCAACTGGGAAATCTCAATCTGGGCACAAGAATCAGCGGGACAGTGCGAACTGGGAAAAACGAAACCAGCTATAAACTCGGTAATGAACTTGCATCGTCCGTATGGGCGGCGTTCCAACCAGCCGCTTCCACAGAAGCATCCATAACATTTGGATACAATCGTTGGGGAAATATCTCGGGATCCGACCCTCGCCTTCAACAGCAGATAGGTATGGTCCCTTCCGCCGATCCAAAATTGAGGAGTGGAAGCGAGCTACTGTTTACCCCCGAGGTCATAGTCTCTAAGAACAACACTAGACTAGGCTCACACGGGATCATCATATCCGGGACTTTGCCGTTGTGGCACTCACTAGAAGGGCCACAACTAGGACTCGCATGGTCCTTTGGCTTAGGCTGGAGATTCTCGACTAATTGAGAATATTAATTCCTAATCTGTCCAACGGATGACAGTAGCCTGAATTACTTGAGCGGGAACGTTCTCTTTACCTTCTCCAAACATATCCATTGACCCGATGATGATACCGTCGCCTCCGGCTCGACACCCCTCCTCCATAATGGCGGGCAGCACGTCCCTTAATTCCGCCTTCCAAGCTGTACCCTTTCCTTCCACTATACCTACTTCCTCATAGGCTCTATCCGGGACTCCAGAACTGAATACCTCAATATCACAGTTAGAAGGCCTAGGCTCATACAGCCTTCCACTTGTGGGTGTAAAGTTAGCCGAAAGACAACCGCTGAATAACAGAAGCGAACCTACTAAGACAACTGTACTATTTCTTGTCATGGCAGTCTTTTGGTTAAAAAGCGATCCCTACATTGACGATCCTGAACGTTGGAATATAACGCAGAAAGTCTTCGGACGAAGAGCCGCCCGTTTTATAAAGTCTCTTGAGGCCGAAGCCGATACCCATATAGAATTTACCTTCTGGTCCGAGCAACCAACTGCGATTGAAATCAAAACCATAACCCCAATAAGTGCCCTCAGTATCGACGCTTGTGATACCGGTCTTCACACCGAACATCCATCCCTGGAGAGGCGTCCCGGAGGGATAATACCGCCAGAAAACGTCCGCATTAATATACTTCAGATCCCCAAATGAACCTTCACCTTCACCACCGAAAAACCCCGATCCACCAAAACCAATGGTGCTGGTTGGCGAGACAACGCGCTCGATCTCTGCATTGAAGAGATCGAGCATGAGTCCAAAGGGATTAACAGATAGAACCGTGTTTTTCGGTTCTAATATGCGACTTTCCTGTGCAGCGAGTGAATTCACCTGCACCCCTACTGCCAGAAGTGCAGCAAGGAACACTTTGCTTCCCAATTTTCTGCGAATCATCAGTTTTTTATTCTCCTCAATTAGCTCACTGGAGGGGGGCTCACCCTCATTATAAACAGCCCTTCGCGAACGCTAGTAAAGATGACAAGTCCGTCTTCAAAAAACGGGTAGTTGCTCCATGCACCGCTCTGTCCTGAGCTGTGGCCTGGATCGTTGTTGTTGTATGGGGCGCTGTCGAAGAAGGCGACCTCGTGGGGGTTTTCTCGGTCGCTGATGTCGAGCACCCGAAGCCCGCTGCCGTAGTTCGACTGGTACATGCGATCTCCAACCACATAGAGGTTGTGGTCTGAAGCCTGTACTGGACCGATGTACTCGTTCGCCAGAACAGGGTCATCAAGTTCAGTCAGATCCCATACGAGTGTCCGCGTCCCCTCGACCGTCCCAGCGAGTTCGTCGGCCTCGTCGTTCATGTAGAAGTAGCGCTGTTCCTCATCGAACCAACCCTGGTGGGCATATGCCACGTTCGGGTAGCCCATCCGTGCCACTGTAACTGGGTTCGACTTGTCTGTGACATCGGCGATATTGATCTCAGACTCGTTCGAGCCGACGCAGATCTGCCGACCACGGTAGTGTTCGTCGGGACCCTGGTAGACTAAGCACTGTGCGTCATGCGTATAGCCGCGTGCACCGGGGCTTGCAGTATCATTGTAGCACCCCGCGAAGACTGGGTTGACCGGATCCTGGACATCGACCATGTGCAGGCCACCCCCACACGTTCGGCCGCCGCTGTTCGCGGCCACGATGTAGAGGAACTTGGATTCAGTGTCGGCTACCACATTGTGGGCACTGAAGATCTCTCTGTATGTCATATCCGGCTCGAAATCGACAGGTTCTTCGCCAACGTCACGAAGTCGAGTCAAGTCGAAGACTTGCATGCCGTGAGCAAGGGCCCCATCCGAGACGACATAGGCATGCTCACCTATCACCTTGATATCTCTCCAGACAGAAGGGGGTGAGCCTACAGTCCTCGGAAGATTCCCAACGAGCCTTGGTGCGGAAGCGTCCGTCACATCGACGAAGGATGCACCATCGCGACGGGCGACCAGAGCATAACGGCTTCCGGATTCTGGGTCTGTCCAACCCCAGACGTCGTTGACCCACACGCCCCGTTCTCCACCGAGGTCGTCGACGGTCATATGCGAGACGAGTTCCATGTTGGCACAAGGAAACTCTGTCATCTGGCCGCCATCACAGCGGTCTCCCTGCTCGAGAGCCGATCCGATCCGATAGATCTCACCCGCCAAGACTTCGTCCGCCGACCAACCGCTCGTACCTCGAGAGAGGGTCATCACCCGGCCTTCGCCGAAGTCACGGTTTGGCATCGACACGACAGCTCGGTCGCCCGACGAGGCGACCGAATAGCCGAATCCGAGAGGCCAGGAGGCTCCGGAGGTATCGTCCGGATCGAGTCGCTGAGGGCTATCCCAATTGCCGTCGTGACTAGAGGTGAACCGGAAGACCCGACCATTGCGGCGATGCATTCCGGGTGCACCGACCCAGAGTTCGTCGCCGACCAGTCCGAGTGAGAAGCCGAATTGAGATCCGACTGCCTCTTCCGGCACATCGAGTGTCTCGGTATGGGACCAAGCACCTTCGTCGGAGACGTGCAGTACCGCGACGGATGCCGTGCCGGGGGCGCCAACCAGGGCGTGGCCAGTCGCGAGTGTGATGCTCGTTCCCGCACGGGCGTTCTCGTTGTTGGCGATACCGATTAGCTCGACTTGTCCAGCTTCACCCCACCCTCCGTTCTCCAACAGTGACACGACATAGACTCGACCACGCCCATCATCCGAGATCGGGGCACCCACCAGCAGATCACCTCCACCCCAAGCGAGGGCTGTGCCGAACCCATCAACTTCGCCGCCGGCCGTGATCGTGGTCTCCAGAGACCAGGTGCCACTGCTCCGTCGGTAGTGGTAGACGCCGCCGCCGGCCGTGGGTGCACCCACGAGTAGTTCGTTCCCGCGCAGTGCGAGCGCAGTACCCATCTGACCGAAGGATTCGCTCACGGGCGGCATGATTGTCGCGGTGATCGCCCAAGGAGAGTCGGTCGTCGGTCGGGTAAAGACGTAGACAGCACCAGCCTGATCGTGCTTCCAGGGAGTGCCGATCGCCATGGTGTTGCCGTCCACTGCTATAGCGTGCCCGAAGTCATCCATACGTGAGGAGTCAGGTGCGGTGAGCAACTGTGGCTCCTCCCAGCCCTCTTGGCTAGCCCTGTAGGCGTATACTGTCCCAGGTCCGTACCAGTTGACGGGTTGACCGATGACTAAGTCAGTCGGTGTCATCGCAATCGCACGACCAAAGTTCGGCTCCTGCGCAGTGAGCGGGGCCACGAAGACCACGGCAATCGCAGAAATCGCAAGCAAGACGATGTTTCCCAATTTTGTACGAATCATCAGTTCTTTCTCCTCAGCATTGTGCTAGTAACTGGAGGCATCATGGCACCAGGTCAATACTCTAGCCTGATCATATGGACCCAAATTCAGTCTG
>DUCW01000133.1:429-3255 GCA_012959595.1 Gemmatimonadota bacterium | reverse complement strand
CGCCATGACTCCACTTTTTAGGACATAGAAAATTACTATGCCGTACGCTATAGCTGCACCGATCTCCAAAGGTATATTGCCTTCAGTTACAGCCTCAATAACAATACCAGCTCCGCGAATTTGGAGGGTGATATAAGGAATGAAAGCGGCCAAAGTTAGAAATGCAATTAAAACCGAGAGGGTGCGGGAAGGGAAGCGTCCTGTGATGAACTGGGCCTGGGTAACAAACCCTTTATTTCTGCCGATGTCAGCGATTCGAGGACCAAGCCAGTACCAAGGGGCCATTCCAAGGGCTCCGTAGGATAGGATATAAAAAGCGGCGGCTCCACGTCCATATGCCCATCCTGGCCCTCCAAGGAAAGCGAATGCAGAGCACATGCTCGCCCCAGTTACAAAGTAAAATACAAGAAGTCCGAAATTTCTGTCTCCAGCGACGAACCCTTGAACGCTCTTGGTAGTCCTACTGCCAGCGGCCAACCCAATCCAAAGTGTTATACCCAGATAAGCTGCAATTACGAAAGCGATTACTTGCCAGCGTTCCATAGAGGGTCAGTTTTCATCCTGAGTGGTATTTTCTATTTGGCGATGCCCGGCACGGTTTTCAAAAATTTCCAAGATGAATAAAACACAGCCTATCAACAAAAATACAGTGGTCAAGGCAGCCATCACGAATGGCAATCCGAACACCAAGGGATAGACTCGGTTAATTAGTTGTAGACCAGGCCAGACGCTAAAGAATAAACAAAGAAAGAGGAATAAACCTGTTAGAATTCTTATTGTAGCGAGATTCATTTTTGGCGGTCCATTTTAAAATGATAAAATTGTTTGATATGGATCACTTCCCAAGCTATTTTACATATGATCGAGGGTCAAATTGCCGATCTGAATCTAAAACCTTCAGGATCGACTGAAGCGAATTTAATTTGGAAGGGACTAGATTTGATGGGAATCAAGTTTGCTCATGGAAAATGGACGTCAACTTAGTAATCGATCGAAAACAAGGAGTGTGAAAATGTATCTCGGGAATTCCAGGGTATGTATCCTAATTGTTTGTGGCTGTTTGGGGTATTTTGGACCTATTTTGGGACAAACAAACCCTAAAATTCTGAGAGTTCCTGTTGTTGGGACAATAGAAATGGGCCTGGCCCCCTTCATTGAAAGGTCCATCGAAGATGCGAGAGTTATGGGTGCTGCTGCGGTGATTTTAGATATCGACACACCTGGAGGGCGGGTAGATGCAGCTGAACAAATTGTCGATGCTATATCCGATTCCGAGGTGCCGGTATTCGCCTTTGTAAATAGAAGAGCCTTCTCTGCTGGGGCACTGATCTCTCTAGCAACCGAACGAATCTATATGAGGCCAGGTTCAGTCATGGGGGCTGTGACACCTGTGGATGGCTCTGGAACAAAAGCTTCTGAAAAGATTGTTTCTGCTATGCGAAGCGAGATGAGATCTTTGGCTGAAGCTCACGACTTAGATCCTGAAATTGCTGAAGCTATGGTTGATGAATCGTTGGCAATTCCAAATGTAATTGAAGAAGGGAAGCTTCTCACTTTGACGGTGGAAGAGGCAGTCAGCCTGAATTATGCACTTGAAGTGGAAGATATGGCAGCACTTCTCAACGACCTCGAATTGGGAGATGCGGAAGTACTTACTGCTGAGCTAAATTGGGCGGAAAATTTGGTACGATTCTTTTCTAATCCGCTCGTGGCTCCGTTTCTTCTGTCATTGGGTTTCCTAGGGCTAATGATAGAAATTCGAACACCAACGTTTGGCCTCGCTGGCGGGGCAGGTTTGATAGCCCTATCTCTTTTTTTTGGGTCAAATGTTATCTTAGGATTAGCAGGTCTGGAAGATTTATTACTTTTCGTTGCTGGAATTCTGTTTTTGGGAATAGAGACTCTGGTGATTCCTGGTTTCGGTGTTTTTGGGATTCTCGGTATAGTTGGAATACTTGGAGGTGTTTATATGAGTATGTTGGGGAACCTTCCAGGGCCAGAAGAAATAAGCCGTGGTGGGGTGGTTTTGGCCAGTACTATGGTGCTTGTATTGCTCATGCTATGGGCAATGATTAAGTATTTACCTAAGAATGTACGTTTATATCGTTCTGGGATTTTTCTTGGGACGCAGGAAGATCGATCGAAAGGCTATGAATCGGCGGAAACCCGTGAAGATCTCGTTGGTCTCGAGGGTGTTTCACTGACTGATCTTAGACCTTCTGGATTTGCGATGTTCGGACAGGAAAGACTCGATGTAGTCTCGGAGTCGGAGTTCATAGAAGAAGGAACTTCGGTTCGTATTGTGAGTGCAGAAGGATCTCGCCACATTGTGAGGACTGTAGAGAGTGAAAATTAACTCGAATGGAGCATTTTTTGCTCTGGATCGATATGAATTTAAAATCTTAAAGAAAGGATCGAGTCATGCAGACTGATATTTTCAGCTTGTTCTTATTGATTGGTGGTGTCCTATTAATCTCTATGGTGGCCTGGGCTGTACCAGTCCGATTGTGGGTCGAAGCTATTTCTGCGGGTGTGAGATTACGGATCAGCTATCTGATTGGTATGCGCTTGAGGAAAGTGACACCAGCTGCTGTAGTCAGACCCTTGATTTGGGCCACCAAGGCTGGCATTCCTTTGAACATAAACGATCTGGAGGCACATTATCTCGCTGGTGGTGACGTCATGAGAGTGGTACGAGCTCTGATTAGTGCCGATAAGGCAAGTATTGAATTGAAATTCCAACAGGCAGCGGCCATCGATCTTGCAGGAAGAGATGTTTTTGAAGCTGTTCAAGTTTCTGTCAACCCGAAGGTCATTAATACTCCA
>DUCW01000133.1:0-369 GCA_012959595.1 Gemmatimonadota bacterium | reverse complement strand
ACTCCAAAAGTGGCAGCTATGGCTAAAGATGGCATCCAATTGATTGCACAGGCGAGGGTGACCGTGAGGGCTAACATTAATCGCTTAGTGGGGGGAGCTGGAGAGGATACCATTTTAGCTCGGGTCGGTGAAGGGATTGTGTCGTCAATCGGGTCAGCCAAATCACATCAGGCTGTGCTGGAAAATCCAGATGCGATATCTCAGGCTGTCTTATCGAAAGGCTTGGATTCTGGTACAGCTTTTGAAATACTTTCTATTGATATCGCTGATGTAGATGTCGGGAAGAACATCGGTGCTGATCTCCAGGCTCACCAGGCAGATGCTGACAAACAGGTAGCTCAGGCTAGGGCTGAAGAACGTCGAGCGATG
>DUCW01000132.1 GCA_012959595.1 Gemmatimonadota bacterium | reverse complement strand
AGATAGGGTCATTGTCGCGAAAGGTGGACGTGGAGGCAGAGGTAATGCTAATTTTGCAACTCCTACCAATCAGGCTCCAATTAGATGGGATCCTGGCGAACCAGGGGTTGAACTCAGGTTGGAATTAGAGTTAAAACTCATAGCTGATGTAGGCTTAGTTGGCGAGCCAAATGCTGGCAAATCTACTTTATTAGGGGCGATATCCAAAGCACGTCCGAAGGTGGCGGGATATCCCTTTACGACTTTGGAGCCCAACCTTGGAATAGTCCAGCTTTCGGAATTCCGGAGTTTTGCGGTGGCCGATATTCCAGGAATTATAGAAGGTGCACATGAAGGGAAGGGTTTAGGTTTGCGTTTCTTGAGACATATTGAACGGACCCGGGTTCTTGCTTTTTTGATTCCAGTGGATTCTGCTGATCCCACGAAGACATATAGGTTACTCAGAAAGGAAATAGAAAATTTCTCGGAGGAGCTTTCTGAGCATCCACATTGTGTGGTCTTCACAAAAAAGGACATAGATATTTGTGAAAATGAAGTCAGGGATTCTGATTTTCCCGAAGCCTGGGGCGTTTTCGAATTGTCTTCGATTAGCAAAGTAGGAATAAAGTTTTTCTTGGAGAGTGTTTGGGAAAGGACTCAGCGGTCAGTCAAGGCGGAAAAACATTCTAAGAAAGAGGATTTCTGGGAGTTCTAGATAGTTCACAGGACCAGGTCAAGAGGTGAGAGTGGAGACTGTAGATTCATTATATGTGCACGCCCCCTTCTGTTCGCGTCGTTGTTATTACTGTGACTTCGCTGTCAAGGTAGGATCTTCTTCTGATTCCGATCTCTGGAGTAGGGCCATAGCTGGAGAGTTGCAAGCTATCCATGAAGAGCAAGTATTCAGGATAAGCTCTTCCCTGAAGACACTTTATGTTGGTGGAGGAACTCCCTCTCTGTTGAGCGACGATTCAATGGTTAAACTGGCAGGGATTGTGGGGATAGAACGATTGAGACGGAAGGATTTAGAATGGACTTGTGAGGCTAATCCTGAAAGTTTTGATAAAGATAAAGCTTCTGCTTGGATTCGAGCAGGCGTGAATAGGATTAGTTTGGGTCTACAGACTTTTCAGGGACCTTCACTTCGCTGGATGGGAAGACTCCACGGTGTTAAGCAGTCTCACGAAGCCGTCAAAATTGCTAGAGAAGTTGGGTTTTCCAATGTCAGTGTAGATGTGATTATTGGACTTCCTCCTTCCCTCAAGAGAGATCTAAGGAAGGATTTCGAAGAGTTGCTGTCACTTGAGGTCGATCATGTGAGTCTTTATGGTCTGACGGTAGAAAACGGTACTCCATTGGGGCGTGCGGTTTTAGAAGGAAAACAAGATATTATCCCTGACTCTCAATACCGTGAGGAATACCTTTTTGCAGTGGATTGGCTTGAATCGCATGGGTATCGGTCATATGAAATTTCTAATTTTGCACAACCTGGAAAGAAGTCTAAACACAATGCTAACTACTGGTCAGGAAAGCCGTACTTGGGTCTTGGAAACGGAGCTCATAGTTACCTGTATCCAATTCGAAGGTGGAATATTAGAAATTGGGACGGTTACTGTAAGAAGGCTTTGGAGCACTCTTTGCCTTTAGAGAATCAGGAAAATATCGACAATGAGGAGCATAGGCTGGAGTATCTTTGGTTGGGATTACGAACCAAGACAGGCTTGAGGGTTGGTGATTTCACTGTCGGAGTCCAAGAAAGATTCGCTTCCTGGACTCGAGACGGTTTGGCAGTGGAACGAGACGGTAATATTTGCTTGACTCCTAAAGGATGGTTGATAATGGATCATCTAACACTTGAATTGGAAGAGCAATTAACCGATACCTAGCCTTGAAAATGAGGGTTTTTAAGAGGTCAGTATTGCCCGATTGCGTGTTTGGAACCTTGGTATGTTTTTCTAAAGGTACTAATAGGATCCCTTCTCTCTGTATATATTATTGAGAGATATTTTGGTCTGTCGTCTGAGGATAGTAAGCGAGATCCTGAGGCACATTAACGTTGTCCTAATGGTTATTAATAAATGGCTGATTATTACAATCTTCTCGGTATTTCGAGAAATGCGGGTACTGAAGAAATCAAGAAAGCCTATCGGAAACTTGCCTTAAAGTATCATCCTGATAAGAACAAGGGTGGATCGAAGAAGAACGATGAGCTTTTCAAGCAAGTCACCCAGGCTTATGAAGTCCTAAGTGATCCAGAAAAACGTGATATCTATAATAGGTATGGAGAACAAGGATTAAGGGGATCTGGCTCAGGCTCTGCCGGATTTTCAAATTTCGATTTCAGTGATGCTATAGAAGTCTTTATGCGTGATTTCGGAGGATTTGGCAACCTGAACGATGCTTTTGGAAGGCGATCTGGAAATCCTGGAGACAGACCAAAATCCAAAGGTGAAACGATAAAACTAAGGCTCAAACTTACGCTGGAAGAGGTTCAGTCTGGAGCGACTAAAAAGGTTAAAGTGGCTATACTCGATGCTTGCGGTGAATGCTCAGGAGTCGGAGCTGCTAAAGGATCGGGTCCAGTCTCATGCTCTAAGTGTGGCGGGTCTGGCGAACAACGACAGGCACAAAGAACAATGTTTGGGCAGTTCGTCAATATAGGAGTTTGTAGTAATTGCAGAGGTCAGGGCCTTGTGATACTGGATCCATGCGGTACTTGCCGTGGGGATGGACGAGTACGGGTTCAAAGAAATATCGAAGTTGAGGTGCCTCCAGGTGTCACATCTGAAAATTTCATCTCTTTGCGGGGTAAGGGAAACATTGGTCCTCAGAATGGTCCGAGAGGAGATACGGTAGTGCTTCTGGACGTGCAGGAAGACGACAGATTTTTTCGAGACGGAGCTGACCTTTACTTCGAATTACCTATAACATTTTCACAGGCAACTCTTGGTGCCGAAGTAGAGATTCCTACCATCTTAGAAAGGGTAAATCTGAAGATTCCAGCGGGCACGCAGAGTGGGGAGGTACTTCGTCTTAGGGGTAAAGGGCTTCCGGATCTGCAGGGGCAGAGTCAAGGTGACCAACTAGTGAGGATTGTAGTGTGGACGCCCGATCGATTAACTGAAGAACAAGAGGATGTTTTCAAAACTCTTCGGTCTGTGGAAGACACTGCTCCTGAAAGTGTTGATTCTGACGGCGATAAGAGTGTTTGGTCCCGAGTAAAAGAAGCATTTCGCTGATACATCCGAGTCATCCAGGCTCTCCTTTGGTAGTCCCAGATTGTTGG
>DUCW01000131.1:2762-3269 GCA_012959595.1 Gemmatimonadota bacterium | reverse complement strand
AGGCGTGCCCGGACCATCTTGAGGAGGCTCAGCTGGTGGCTGCCCTGAATCTATTAAAACGTCGTTATATCCCATCATATAATCAGGATCTGGGAGCTGGGGCTCAATCCCGGCCATTGCATCCTCGCGGCCAAGATCATACGATTGTTGATCTATTGCTTCTTTAATAATTTTTCTAAGATGTCTTCTAGTAATTTTCATTGCCGATCTCCTTCTTCGGTGACGTTTTCCATCTCTGCGGCTGTTTCAAATATTTTCAATGATGCATACGACTCGAACAACCACGGACAGACGGAGTGAACAGCTAAACAGACAGCAACTTTTTGCATACTCCAGGCCCAACAAGCAGAGCGTTTGTGGTGATTAAGCCATGATATATTGTGTTCCCTAAGGTGTTTCAAAGAAGGTTTCATATTATACTTTCATTCTGTTGATCATGGGTTTATAGCTAAAGCTTAATTCTCTATAGAGTTTGGTGATTACGTCTTTGCAGATTTGAACAACTAA
>DUCW01000131.1:1122-2705 GCA_012959595.1 Gemmatimonadota bacterium | reverse complement strand
ACTCGCGGGTGGCTTTAGTGCCAAGAATATTGTTTACTTCTTTTCGAATTTCATCTGTGACGTATTTGTTAATTTTACCAGGCGTCCCAAGATAACTGGTACCTAGAGCTTTTTTCAAAGCAGATTCAAAATTTACCTGAAATACATAATCTATTTCTCTTCTATTTCCAGAACCCTCAATTTCTTTTTTAATCATTCTCTTAATATCTGATCGATCAATTCCGGTTAGGTCTTCCACAAGAAGAATTTTTTGATGAAGCGGTCTGAAGGCTGCTTCGGAAACCTGAGTCTTCATTGGTTCCAATTGGTCCATGGTTTTTTCTAAGACGTCTCCTTTTTCCCAGTTGTCTCCGGAATTCGTACATTCATAGGCTACGCTCATTCCTAAATCGTCGGGTAGTGGGTTTACACCAAGGACCAAGCCTTCACTCTCGTGATGCTTACAGTTCGGATTAACATTGACTACCATATCCCCTATCCTGGGTTCAACGGTGTGGCTCTGGTAAACCTCTTTTATGATCCTGTGTAGCTGTGACCTAGTAATTTTCATTCTAGTACCCTCTTTTAGTCTTGCGACTTCTTCTTCTGTATATACATATTCTTCAAAATCTTCGTCAACTACCTTGATGCCTACTTTATTGAGTTCCAGAACTTTTTCATGAATATCTTCGAAAGGGTCGTGAGGCCAGATCAAGGTGTCCCAAGACCAGTTATCAACTATGACCTCTTCAATTTGTCGACTTCCACTTCGTTGAACATCTCCCTCGTCGAACAAGACGGAATCCTCTGATACATTTGGAGACAGATTAGGTCTTTTTGGCAGGCCTGAAGATTTGTGCCTCTTTATATCTCCAGCTGATGCTCCACCCCGTGATTCCGAAAATGAGTCTTCCGCGCTGGCCCATGTGATGCGACCCGAAATTATAATAGCCTTGCCACCAATCTCATATTGTTGGTCTCCGGTGATTCCATAACACGACATCTCATCCTTATGTCTTTGATTGGGCTTGAATTTCGAAATGAATTCCCCAATAGATGGATCAACCTCTCCACGTTCTGGGTCTCCTTCCATGGCAGAATAGTAACTAATGCTGTGTACACACGTTATACCTTTCCAGTAGTTGTGATCCGCGTTCTCATTCCAGAATTTTTTCATTTCTCTTTTTAGATCAATATATTCCCCTGCCTTTTCTTTCCCGTGTTTAGACTCTAATTCATCTCTATGCATAGTACCAGAATCAACCGTCCAGTCCGGATGGAGGACGGGTACTTTTGGCATTTGACTCATTCCCTCGCGATTATACTGTAATTCAGAAAAGGCGGCCTGAAGCTCAGGTGTCTCGAGAAGAAGGCTTCGAATTATTTGACGAATGTCAGACATAAAATCTCTCTATATAGATTAATTATTTCAAGAAGACGAATAAATTATTCTATTTTCAAACCAACCCAAGCTCTAAGAGAAGCCTGGTGAATATCTTTATCAAGCAGCTTAGGGTGGATTTCTATTTTCGTAGGTGGTAAATCTTCGACCGTCAACGTGTTGTCTGTTTCCGTAGAACCGCTATAGCTTCCCCCAGTACAGG
>DUCW01000131.1:0-1112 GCA_012959595.1 Gemmatimonadota bacterium | reverse complement strand
AGAGATGACATCCAGTGTTTTGGAGTACAATAATTTGACTAATATTTCCACCGATGGTTTCGTTGGGACGAGAAACTGAAATAGGTTCCATGGTCTTTGCAATTGTCGTTTTCTGTCTTTGGACATAAGAGATAGAATAATCGCTAGTAACAATACCGGTCGCCCTGATCTGAGCATACTCATCGTAAATATACATTGTTATGACAATTTGTTTTTCACTAACGGTTATTTTAGTTTCTAGAAGCCAGTGATCGTTTTCCATGGAACATTTTAAAGCATCGATCGCATAATTACAATTGTCCCAGACGTACTTAATTGTATCTTTGTTATAAACCATAATGTTATCATCAGCACTGACGTATCCATATTTTCCCGGGATCTGCGCTAACTTGCTGTGCATACTGGCATAACCGAATACGCTTAAATCATCAACGCTAACATCCATGGTTTGAGTATCGTTGATCAAGATTGCCGGGGCAATATAAACCTCAATATTTCTGTGAGCTTCCACTGTGATGGATCCATCAACCTGGGGTTCTTCTGCGTGAGTTGGACTTAAAAAATAAAATAAAACTATCAACCAAGCTAACATACTAAACCTCCTTATGGGTTGTTATAATAACTATGCCTGGGTGCCAGATTTTAAACAAAAAAATGGCCGGTCTTAAACGACCGGCCATCAAGGAAACGAAAGGAGAGAATTTACTCTACCACGATCATCCGCTTAATTTCCTTAACACCTTCGACCGGTACCTCAACATAAAGAATGCCGGCTTCGTAACGCGCTGTGATTGCGTCAGAGTTGGCATCATCGGGAAGAGTCCAGCTTCGAGTAAACGAACCGAAAGAATACTCATGAGAAGTAATCTTTCCCTTGTATTCACTTGTATCCTCTGTGTTAACATAAATCGTGAGAGTACTGTTTTCAACATTCAGTTCAAATTCATCACGACTAAAACCAGGTGCGGCCATTTCGATGGTGTAGCTACTCTCGTTTCGAACAATGTTTGCTCGAGGAATAGTAATCATTGACTGAGGCTTACGTGAATTCGGATATCGATCCATAAGATCAAGAATAGAATCAAATTCACCCAGTCCCAACATATTAGATA
>DUCW01000130.1 GCA_012959595.1 Gemmatimonadota bacterium | reverse complement strand
GGTCTACTGCCACCCGAAAATACTTCCCCAGCCGCTGTTTTCCCATCAAATTGCGATTCATAACATTCAATGGATTTGAGTTTAACATCGATCTGATCCGTTATATCTACAACGAAAGTTGGTTTCTCTAGTTCTTCGCGAAATAACAGGCAGTGGATCACATTGTCAGGTCTATGGATCTTGCCTATTGCCCTGTAATTTTTGAGTCCTGAAAGGAAGCAGGAGTCATATACCAACTGGGCTGCTTGTCTGTGATCTGGATGTCGAGCTTCTCTTGAATGAGTGAGCACGGCTCGTGGCTTTAGATCTCGAATGATTTCGACTAGTACGCTTTTTGTCTGGTTGTCGTTGATTAGTTCGGAATCGGCCAGCATGGCGTTTCTTCGGACAGATAGACCTAGGACGGCACTGGCTTCAGTTGCTTCTTTTGCTCTGATTCCTTTATTTCCTGTTGTCCCTGTTTCACCTTGAGTCAGATCTAAAATCCCTGTCCGTTGCCCGCATGAAGAAGCTTTGGCAAGAGATCCGCCACAAAGGAGTTCGGCGTCGTCTGGATGGGCCATGATGGCCAGTATATCAAGAGGATCTGGCATTTTAACTATTCAAACCGGAGGGCGTTCACAGGATCCATTCTTGAAGCTCTAAGTGCTGGCACTAGGCCGAAAACAACGCCCGTGAGGATTGCCGAACCGAGTGCTGTCACAACAGCCCAAACAGGGATCGATGCAGGTATTGGACTATAAGTAGCTATCAGTTTGGCCAAAATCCCGCCACCAATCATCCCTGTAGCACCTCCAAGGAAGGTTAGTAGTGCGGATTCCACGAGAAATTGCCAAAGGATCTCCTTTCGACGGGCTCCCACCGCTTTTCTGATCCCTATTTCTCGAGTTCGTTCTGTGACGGTGAT
Organism: Gemmatimonadota bacterium; assembly: GCA_012959595.1. Classification (GTDB taxonomy): domain Bacteria; phylum Gemmatimonadota; class Gemmatimonadetes; order Longimicrobiales; family Gaopeijiaceae. The sequence continues at coordinate 2,381 of DUCW01000130.1, read as the reverse complement.
CATCATGATACCGATCACTCCGATTCCACCCACCAAGAGTCCAACCGAAGACAGGGCGAGCATTACCAGAAGGAATACACCTATGAATGTGTCTAAAGTCTCCATTAATTCGGCTGAACTGACAACATTGAAATTGTCATTTTGATTCGGTCGAAGTCGTCGTATTAAACGCATCTCACCTAAGACTTGATCCATAGCATCGGCTGGCAAAATCGAATCATGAGGGACGACCCAAATACTGGCTTGAGAGTTGGGGGCTTTTAGCCTTTTCATAGCCGCAGAGTGGGGTAGAACGGCAAATCGAGTCACGGCCTCTGCGAATATGTTGTCATCACCTTTATACACACCTACGACTGTGAATGCTTCTGTGACTCCTCTACTGGCAGGTGTGGTTAGCCTGATTCGACGTCCTACTGGATCTCTAGAACCGAAAAGTTCCTCTCCTAAACGAGTCGAGATAACGACCAGAGGCTTGGACTGCCTTACTTCCTCTGGTGTGAAGTTTCGTCCCGATGTGAATTCCCCCTGATTGTAACGGTTCCATCCAGAAGCGGCACCAGTTGTAGGCACACTGCTGATCAACTGTGCGTCTACAGCCATGTTGGTAACGAAGTCAAAGTTGTAAAGAGCCTCGTCTATGCTAGACAGTCTTGTCAAGCGTTCTGCTTCTTCTGGTTGAATACGAGGATTGTTCCACCAGGCAGGTCTCTGGTTACCACCACTGATTTGAACGCCTGTAAAATCAAATCTCATCACTATGAAGTTATTTGGTCCAGCATCTTCAAATGCTTCTAGGATGGAACTTCGGATTCCAGTTACCAGGGCGGCGATGATCACTATCACGCCAACTCCTATGGCCACTCCTAGGATCGTCAAGGTTGATCGAAGCTTGTTAGCTCTGAGAGAAATAAGACCTATCGATACTCCCTCTTGAAGTGTGTGCAAAATTTTCATCTATTCGTACCTGAGAGGGTCTACGGGAGGAAGTTTCGCCGCCTGTGCTGCGGGGTAAATACCCGAGACCACACCAACCAAAATTCCCAAAAGAATGCTCAATAGTATCCATTTCCAGTCAAGGGCGGCTGGAAGTGCTGAATTAGTATTGATTAGGAATGTTATACCTATTCCCAAGGCCACTCCGATTATGGCACCAACACCTGTCAATGTGATCGTTTCTATAAGAATCTGAGATAGGATGTCTTCCCGGCGTGCTCCGATTGCTTTTCTTATTCCGATCTCTCTGGTCCGTTCCATAACGGAAACGAGCATTATATTCATAATCACGATTCCACCTACTACTAGGGATGTCGCCACTAGTCCAGGAAGTGCCAGGAACAAGATCTTGGATATGTTATCCCAGAAGCTCAAGGTTTGGTCCGCAGTTTGTAGATCAAAATTGTTCTCTTCGGTCGGCCGTAGCCTTCTTTGGGTGCGAAGAATCCCTTCCACTTCACTTTGTAGGGCTCGTAGATCACCAGGATCTTCAGCTTGGATGACCACACTGTCAAGGATTTTTCGCCCGTTTTGAAAAGATTGAACCGGTGAGGTTAAAGGTGCAACCACTAGATTGTCCATCGAAATGCCAAATAGGCTACCTTGTTCTTCCAGGACACCTATGACTCGATAGGAGGCTCCTCGCACCCTAACTCTTCTACCAATAGAATTGAGGTTTTCGAAGAGAAGATCTGCTGTTTCAGTACCTAGGATGATTACGGAAGCACCTCGTTCCTGCTCCTGTGGAGTGAAAGAACGTCCCTCAGCGACAACCCATGAACGTATTTCAGGAACTTCTTCTGAGACCGCGAAGATTCGAACATTTTCTGCCTTTGTTCCGTCTTCAGATACAACTTCACCTCCATTGCGAGTTAGGTTCTCCGCCCCGACCTTTCCTGGAATAGTAATTCGTTCTTCTAGTGCTTCCCAGTCTTCGGTGGTAACCCTGGGCCTTCGATCCCTAGCACGTGTGCCTGATCCTCTGAATGCTGGATCACTCGACAAACGTCTCAAGGTTATCCTGTTGACTCCGAAAATGGTGGATCCAAAATCTTCTCTGACGTATCGATCCATTCCTTCGACAATACTCACAACTACCAACAAGAACATAACTCCGATCACGACACCGAGTAGACTGAAGAAACTCTTTAGTTTCTGAGACCATATTTGGCGAAATGCCAACCGAAATTTTTCAGATAGAGACATGTTACTCTTTTCTGTTGAGTAAGTTATCCACCGATTCGGAACTGTATTCGGCCACCGAATAATCCATTATTCTCCTCCTCGGTGTCCGTTTGCTTGACTGGATCATTGTCTTCCAGGTCACGAATCTCTTGATAAGGTCCGACTACAATCGTATCACCCTCCCTTATACCCGAAAGGATTTC
>DUCW01000129.1:13971-19960 GCA_012959595.1 Gemmatimonadota bacterium | reverse complement strand
GTAACAAAAGGTTGGGATATTCAGGATCGATTACTTCAATCTCAGACAGAGCTGCAATGGCCTCATCAACCTGTCCCAACTCTTTCAAAGCCTGGGCATAGATATTCCATATTGAAGTTTCTTGAGAATGAGATACAAGTGCTCGCCTAGAAAATTCCGCCGACTGAGCGGCTTCCCCCAACTGCAAGTAGGCCGCAGAGGTATTCCTTAATTGCGAAACCAGGGTTTCTGCACCTTTAACCTCAAAAACTTTTTCATAGGCAGCAATAGCACGGCGGTAGACCGCTACCACTTCTTCAGTTACACCATCACCGCCATCAAGGGCCGCTTCAGCCCGGAGATTCTGAGCTCCCGCAAAGGCAAAATTCCCCAGCTGTTCATGGAAGTCAGTATTTGCGGGAGCTGCATCCACTCCCTCTTGGATGATTTCCATAGCTCCAAGTGGATCTCCAGCTTGTGCAGCATCATACGCCACCCGCATTCTCACTGTTGCATTAGTCGGATCTAATTGAAGAAAATTACGATAGTAACCGCGGGCCAGCTCCGGATCATTGAGATTGATCGCTAGGAATCCACCCAAAAGTAAAGCCTCTTGGTGATAAGGATCACTCTCTAAGAGAATCTTAATCTCCCCAAGGGCGCCTTCCAAGTCATCCGTCTGCCTCAAAACACTAGCCCTAGTGAAACGACTAGTGTTGCTACTCGGATTCAGTTCTAACGCTCTGTCACAATTCTCTAAAGCAGATTCCCATTGCTGACTAGCAGCATAATCACCACAAAAAACTGCCACCCTCTGTTGTTCTACAAAGAGAGTGAACCGATCAACGATCTGTGTGGCCGCAGCCTCTTCCTGCTTGTCGGCAGACATCACATTGTCCACACTATACTCTTCACCAGTGTCTACACTGACAAATTTAATGTTTTGAACCTCATATGCCTCTTTGGAACCCGAGTACTGTGCACACAGAACGACCTGGTGACCAGCCTGTGCGGCGAGCTGCCGGGCCGTTATACAGTTAACATCCTCTTTCTTGATTTTAAACTCTTTAATTTGATTATTGATGTCCCGTTCACTAACCGCAGCGTGAGTATTAAGCTCATCAATCTGATCACGCAGCCTATCAGCTAGTTTGTCCCCGAAACCATCGTCTTCATCATTCATGGGAAGAAATTGGGGAACGAGTACCCTGAAACGACCACTCACGGTCTCCTGGGCACTCACTGGGACATTCAGGGCCACTACAGCCGTTATAACAGAGAGCCACCTTAGAATCATTATTCCTACTCCAGTTCAGGGCTAAACAAGAATGATAACCGCTAGACGATAGACTTCAAAGTCTGCCACAGTGTTCTTGGCTTCCGATACTGCAACCATATATAACAAAATCCATGGAAGACAGTGACAATTAGATGGATAAGCCTAGCAAGTGCTAAAGAAAAATTCAAGGAGATATTAGCAGCCACCCCCATCTTCCCGACTAGAGTCTTCAATTTATTTCTAAGGCTTCCCAACTACTGAATAGCCGAATTAACAGTCGCCGGGACCCTGACGGACACCCCTTTTCTGTAATCAAACATTGCCAACAGAGTATTCCCAGATATCAAAAGATCTCCTCCTTCTGAACTTCCCTCATACTCCATAATCAAATGTTTCCGCCCGATCTCAGCGATCCTGGCACCAACTTCTATCATCATCGGGTAGAGAATTCTCTGGTGATATTTTATCTCTAATTCGGCTAGTACATACTTGGTATCGCCAACCACGGAACGCCAATAAGCTTCTCGAGCTTCTTCGAAATAGCACAATGCAACCGAATGATGTACGTGACCTCCAGCATCCATATCTTGGAATCTGACTGGGCTAATGTGCTTAAAACGAAAGTGATTATTGATGGTCATTAGAAGATGTTCTGTTTCTTGGACAAATATTCACTAGTTCCGACGCTCATAGTAATAGCACCCGCTGAAATACCACAAGAAGTCCCTCCTACTTGGCTCACAGTCACGTTGAAGCAGCCCTAGCCAAATAGTAATAAATCTTCAGTCAAACTATCTCGGGGCCAAAATATATCTGATTGGCCACACACTTCTAGGAACTCTGGGATTCAAGAAGTTATCGGAAGGATAAACTCAAAAGAGCTACCCGTGCCGATTTCCGTTCTAACCTTTACGGTAGTACCATGAGCACCCAGAATTCCTTTGACGATTGTCAGTCCTAACCCCGACCCCTTTCCGTCTTCTCTATGACCTTGCCAGAATCTGTCGAACAAGTTGTCGAGAACTTGAGGCTCGATACCCATACCAGTATCGGCTACGGCAATCAAAAAATTGTCTCCCTCTCTCTTTGTAGAAACAGTGACTCGACCTCCTTTTGGAGTGAACTTCAATGCGTTTTCTATCAGATTTGACATCACCTGTAAGATCTTGTTGCGATCCACATGAGCCTTGATAGACATTTCCTCTCCTTCAAACAACAGTTTGACTCCTTCTTGTTCTGCTAACCATCCGGCTTGTGCCACGGTGTCCTTTACTAATTCGCTCATGTCCTCATAACTCAAATCCAGCACAATTTTCCCGGCCTCGATTTTCGCTACATCCAGTAACTCCTGAATTAGTCGATTGACTCTGTCCGCTGCTCTACGGATAGTATGCAGATGTTCATTGCGCCGTTCTTGAGAGAGTGGGACATCCGCCACTAACTCTGCAGCTGCAGCTATGGTTCCCACTGGATTCCGCAAATCATGGGATACAACAGCCAATATCTCATCTCTAGCAGCGATAGCTTCTTTGAGAGCTTTTTCAGCTTCTCGGATTTCGGTCATATCCGTAAATGTAAGTACTGCTCCTAGCATTGTTAGACCGTCTGTCATTGGGCTTACCGAAAGTTGCACGGGAAAAGCACAACCGTCTTTACGCCACAAAAGATCATCAAGGATTCTTACGGTCTCTCCAGACGCTAAGGAAAGTTGCACGGGGCATTCGCCTTTAGGATAAGCACTTCCATCCCAACGTGTATGGTGAATCATGTGGTGTACTGACTTCCCTTTCAATTCCTGTTTTGAATAACCAAGAAGACGAGATCCAGCCTCATTAAGAAAAGTACAGCCACCATCCATGTCCAGGCCTATTATCCCATCCCCCGTACCTCTCAAAACAGCTCTCATCTCTCTCCTGGCAGCAACCGTTTCTTGACGTCTTCTAGTCTCGTTTTGAGCCAAATCTTGCAGGCTAATTCCAACTATTGCCATGGCAACAGCCCCAGAGATAGCAAGCACCACTAGACCCACAGTGACCCATAATTTCCATATTCGCTGACTGTCCAGTCTAGAAGATGAAATGGTGGCATCACGAATCAGAAGATCTTCGAAGTTCCGAGCAGCTTCTTGGAGATCTGCATATCTCGAACGATCATCATCCATACTTTCAACAAAAGATTCGCGCGTCGTCATAAGAGAGCCACCATCCATCAACGGACTATGGAGAATCTTCCAATTGCTTGCCTTTAGCTCCATCCCAGCAAGCTCACTCTGGTAGACCGTAGACATGCCGGTGATAATCCTTCTTAAGTCATTCAACAGCTCTTCTTCTCTGCGAAGATCATTTTGGTACAGAACTATGAAATTAGGATCCCCAGAACTCACGTATTGTTCGATGCGCATCATTTCGCGGGAATGTACTAAGGCGATTTCCGGGAACATCGGTCTGGCCGAAGAAAAATCTGCAATTTCACGCTGGATCACATCCTCTTGACGTTCGAGGAGGACTGGCACCAAGGCTAGAGTTATAAGTGAAGTAAATGAAACGGCCACAGCGATGATCCATCCAGATCTACCCACTCGATTCAACTTACTCATGGCCTGACCTCTTCGATTCCAACAAGCTTGTTTCGACCAGTTCTGCCAAACAATCGAAAAGATTTGGGTTGACGAAATCAAAAACTGGTATAGATATGTCCAAATCTCTACTATCACTCACCACAGCCAAGTAAAGACCTCTTTCGGAGATTTCTGGTCGATAAAGCAACGGATCTCCAGCATCAGTTCGCCATACTTCAATCTTGGGAACATTTGAATCCTTATATCCTTCAGCTACAACAACATCAGCCTCTAGTAGAAATCTGGAGGTCACCTCCTGCAATGGCATCTCGGTATCTGGACCCCAAACACCCATCACGGCAAACCCCTCAGGGCCTGACAGGACCACTCTTTCAGCCCCACCTTCGTGCCGTAATCTCCAGGAATCAGTTCCTGGAGTATCAATGTCATGGTGGTGTCCATGTTTGACCGACATAACCCTCTTAATTCTGTGACCAATCCCACCGCAATGGATGTTTTTCCACTATTCTTAAATCCAATTACGCTGACCGTAGGTGGACATTTTCCCGTTGTTTGATAGTTATCTACCAACTTATTTCCACTCCCTTCTTGTCAAAATCTCTTCAGCCTCTACAGCCTCAACCCTGGTATTCACATTAAAGAAAAGATGGTCATTCTCATTGATTCTAGACTCATTGACTAACGCTACTTCTTTAACTTCAATCAGTCTCAATAGGCCATGCATCGACCTATCTTGAGAATCCAGCAGTTCTCTCGCTCTCTGACGACAAGAGGAATGGTAAAAACCACAGAGAGGCTCTGGTCCTGCTCTGCCCACAGGAATGACCGCTAGAGTACCGTTCATGTTCGAGAGTAACAATTCGATTAATTGAACAGTCACAAAAGGCATGTCACAGCCCAATAAGAATACTCCTAGTTGTTTTCTCTCCCTAGCCCATACAAGAGCGGTGAGCAGGCCTCCCAACGGACCCTTGCCTGGTTCCAAGTCGGGCCGTACTGGTACGCCCAAAGCAGACTCAAGACCATCTTCAGAAGAAATCACTCCTACAGAAAGCCCCACGTCCCTCAAAGTAGTTATCGCTCGCCTAGCCAAGGATAAACCGCCAACTTCTGCCAATGTCTTGGAAGCCCCGAATCGACGACTCCTCCCACCAGCCAAGACAACTCCAAAAACATTATTAGCAATTGACGTCATCCTATTATTCTTCTGGAACCCGCATAGACATTGAATCCATCGGCCCTGGTAAAACCCAAAAGGGTCATGCCAAATTTTTCAGCGAGATCTACAGCCAAGCTGGAAGGGGCACCGACGGCAGCAACGATACTCACCCTTGCCACCAAAGCTTTCTGCATAATGTCGAATGAAGTCCTTCCGGAAACGATTAAGATATGTCTATCTAAGGGGATCATAGACTTTAAAAATGCCTCGCCTACCACCTTATCAACTGCGTTGTGTCTGCCCACGTCCTCCTGTATCGAAATGCACTCGCCTGACTGATTAAACAGTCCAGCGGCATGTATGCCACCAGTTCGTTCAAACAAACCCTGTTTTTCTCTAAGAATACCAGGCAGGCTCTTGAGAACAGCTGAAGACACTTCGAGGTCTATATCTAATATTTTCTCACAACCCGTCAGGTCTATAGCTTCCAAAGAGGCTTTCCCACAGACTCCACAACTGGATGTCGTATAAAAATTTCTAGCTAAGACTTCAGGATCGAACGCAACTTTACTCGCCAGTTTCACCAAAACTATGTTGTAGGTCTGTGGTTCGCCCCCCTGGCAATAACTAACCTGTCTGACATCCCCCCTGTCTTGAATGATCCCTTCTCCATGCAGGAAACCAACAGCCAGCTCAAAATCCTCTCCCGGCGTTCGCATAGTTATGGAAATCGGTGCACGCTTAAGAACACCATCGACGACATCCTCTATTCTAATCTCTAAAGGTTCCTCAACTGCCACTACATCTTTTCTATTCTTCAGTTCACCGTCTGCTAAACGGAAGACAGAAACACCTGAAAAACCTTTTCCTGGAGATATCATTTCAGCCTATTTTCCCTGGATCACCAATTGGAGGCTTTCAGTTTAGCCCCCTTTCTTCAGTCCACAATGTCCGCCTGAAGACTGTCATGGGCGGTACTGGATTCGAACCAGTG
>DUCW01000129.1:9676-13943 GCA_012959595.1 Gemmatimonadota bacterium | reverse complement strand
AAACCAGGCACTCTAAACCAACTGAGCTAACCGCCCTTGCTACAGTGAATTAACATCCTGAAAGATATCAATCCCACCAGATTGCTGACAGATGACGGCCTGATATCAAAGTCCTCGGGACGTTTAATTTGACAGACATCTTGTTAGTTGAGATAGCTCCACCGAAGTTTTAATATAATCTAGTTTAATGGAATTAGCACAAAGGTCGAGATACCATCTATGCCAACTTTGAAATCTTATAACCCAGCCACAGGTACTGTGATGGGAGAAGTTCCCATCACCAACCCTGGAGATATCCCAGAGATGGTTAAAAAAAGTCGGAACGCCCAACCAAGTTGGGACCAGTTAGGGCATCACGCCCGCAATAAATTATTAGTGGACGCCTACAGAGACATACAATCGCAGACCGAACGATTGGCCTCCCTAATAACACGTGAAATGGGTAAACCATTTCGTGAAGGATTGATCGAAGCAGAATCCTTGGGGTCGCATCTAGAAGAAGAGCTTAGAGAAATAGAATTAGCTGTCGTCCCAGAGACCTATAGAGACGAGAAAAGCTTGTCCACTGTATATCGCGATCCCCTAGGTGTTTGTGCTGCAATAACCCCCTGGAACTTTCCTTTGTCGATGCCATCCTGGATGGTGATACCCGCACTTTCTACTGGCAACGTAGTCTTGCTTAAACCTTCTGAAGAAACACCACTTTGCGGTCAAGCATTCGTAGATATCTTAAATGCACACCTCCCTAAAGACGTTCTTAATGTAATCCATGGTGCAGACGAACAAGGCAAGAAGTTAGTTGAAAGCAACGTTGACCTTATTGCGTTCACTGGTTCACGAGAAACTGGCAAAGACATCCTCAGATCAGCAAGTCGGACGTTCAAAAGAGTGGTACTAGAAATGGGCGGAAAGGACCCTATGATAATACTTGAAGATGCGCACCTAGAAAAAGCAGCTAGATTCGCTGCCTTCAACAGCTTCCGGAACTCCGGTCAGGTCTGCGTGAGTACTGAGAGAATCTTTGTCCCCGAAAAAATCGCCGAACAATTCGAAGCACTTCTTGTAGAAACGGTAGAAGGATTGGAACTCGGAGATGGAATGAAAGAAACGACCACTCTAGGTCCAATGGTAAATTCTAGACAAAGAGACCACGTTCTTGGTCAAATAGATGACGCGGTCACAGAAGGTGCTGAAATCCTTCTTGGAGGAGATGGACACAAGGACAACTTTGTAAAACCCACCGTCCTAACCAATGTGACAGAATCGATGTCCATAGCTTCTGATGAAACATTCGGACCCGTGGCCTGTGTAACTCGTGTTGCTTCAGTAGACGAAGCGATTCGGAAAGCAAATTCCACACCTTTCGGACTAGGTGCCGCCGTTTTCGGTGAAAACGAAGAAGAGACGTCTAGAATAGCTCGTCAATTGAATGCTGGAATGGTAGGTATCAATCAAGGCGTAGCTCCCTGTGTCAGAGGGACACCCTGGATCGGTGCACGTGAGAGCGGATACGGGTTCCACAAATCCAAAGACGGGCACCGTCAATTCACACAAACCAGAGTCGTTACCAAACGTTTCTAGGCCACCTCGAAGATCACGAAATGATCGAGAGAGGCACAAAAACTAAATACCCCAATATCAAAAAAATGGGTGCCACTGTTATAGACCCCTGAGCTAACAACAAGTACCCACTCGCTATCACCACAATACTGACAACGGCAAAAATTATATTTTTCTTTGAGAAATCCAGCATTGCTCAAACCCTTTTCAGTCCTATCGCTTTCGCTTTAATTGTGGGGAACAGATTCTCGCAAGATCTTTCTTGACAGCATCATAAATCAAACTCTTCAAGGTACTGTGTGAGTTTAGACCTGGAAATCCCTAAAATCCTAGCTGCTCTTGTTTTGTTCCCACCTGTGTACTCCATCACTGTAACGATTCGTACTTCCACAGCAGTACTTAAACTCATGTCTTTTTCCTCCGTTACCACTCCTTCTTCCGAATCCGATTCGGAAGATTTTTTCTCCCATACTCCCAAGCTAAGATGTTCAGGGACCACAATCTTGCCACGAGCTACCATCACAGCTCTAGTCAAGACATTCTCGAGTTCCCGAACATTACCAGGCCATTCGTATCGCTGTAGACGAGCCATCGCTTCCTCAGAGATTCTGTTCACAGAACTACCAATCTCTGCTCGAACCCTAACGAGCAAATGCTCGGCAAGTAGTGGTATATCGCCTTGACGCTCACGCAAACTCGGAACTTGGATCTCAACTACCCTAAGACGAAAGTACAAATCCTCACGGAATCCCCCTTCGGACACCAACTCTTCCATATGTTGGTGGGTAGCAGCGACAACCCTCGCCTCAGTGATCTTAGGTTGCTCTCCGCCAACCGGATAAAATTGCCGTTCCTGCAACACTCTAAGGAGTTTAGACTGAAATTCAGGAGAGGTGTCTCCGATTTCATCCAAGAAAATCGTCCCCTTACCCGCCAATTCAAAATAACCCTTTTTCCCTGCAACAGCACCAGTGAACGCACCCCGAACATGACCGAACAACTCTGACTCCAGCAGAGTATCAGCCAAGGCCGTACAATTTACTGCTATGAATGGTTCCTCTGCATGTAAAGAATGGTCATGGACTGCCCTGGCTACCATTTCCTTACCCGTGCCCGTCTCTCCCCTAATCAAAACAGTTGCACGATTACGTGCCAAAATTCCTACCATCTTGAAGATCTCAATCATTTTAGGATCTCGGCCCACAATAGTTCTCTTGTTTGTTTCCGGAGCCTGTTCTTTCTTTCTTAGCTTAGCCTCTTTCTGAGAAAGTTTACGTTCCTCTATACAACGATCTACTACAATTCGTAACTGCTCCAGACCCACTGGCTTTACCAAGTAATCAAATGCTCCCAACTTCATTGCTTCGACAGCGGAGGACATGGCATCGTGTCCCGTCATAACTATGACGTCTACGTCACTCATGGATTCACGGACCCGCGCCAGAAGTTCTAACCCGGTGATCCCATCCATTCGAACATCGGTTATTATCAGATCTGGATCAAATTTATGTAATCTAGCCAATGCCTGTTCGGCACTTTCGGCTTCTTCCACCTCAAATCCCGAAACTTCCAATTTGTCTCGAAATACTGATCTTATATCAGATTCATCGTCCACTAGTAAGATGCGAGACACACAAAACCCCTCAAGTTAGAAATTATTGGATCTCTCAATTTAACCTATCAATCTTAAAATCTCACTTAGATGTCAACTCTTCACTGTTTCCCAAAGCAGCCCAAGATGCACATTCTCTCAAATCCTCCGGAAGTCCTGATTCAAATTTCATCAATTCTCCAGTATTGGGATGACAGAAAGAGAGCCTCCAGGCGTGTAAGAATTGTCTTCCAACACGTCTATGCATTTCGCGAGCCCATAAACTGACCTTGGCACCGCTCATTCCTTTCTGCCAACCAACCCCATACACCTCGTCTCCTACCACTGGATGACCAATATGTGCCAAATGAACCCTTATTTGGTGAGTACGTCCAGTGCCCAAGGAAACCTCCAATAGTTCGGCACCTACCCATCTCTCCAAAACCCGAAAACGTGTGACGGCATATCGGCCAGCCCTGACAACGGCCATTCGCTGACGATCCACAGGGTCCCTTCCTATAGGTTCCTCCACCTCACAAGGTGATTCTTTCAAATGTCCCCACGACGCAGTCATATACAATCGTTTCACCTCTCGCCGTTCCAGGGCTGTTGACAATATTTGGTGGGCCTTATCGTTCTTAGCTACTACCATCAATCCAGATGTATACTTGTCCAAACGATGTACAATACCAGGACGAAGCTTCCCACCGATTCCAGACAGATCATCGACGTGGTGCAGAAGTGCATTAACGAGAGTACCACTCGCATGCCCTGGTCCAGGATGCACCACTAGCCCAGCTGCTTTATTAATGACCAGCAGAAAATTGTCTTCATAGACAACGTCAATTGGAATTGCCTCTGGTTCGAATGCGATGGGAATCGCCGAAGGAATTCGAACCTCTATCCTTTGACCAGCCTTGAGTCGATCCGATTTTTTGGCACTATCTCCGTCTACTGAAACTCTCCCCTCTATTATCAGTGCCTGCACGCGAGCTCTAGAAAGACAAGAATTTCTAGCTATATAACCATCTAACCGGGCACCATCCTCAGAAACCCTAAAAACCTGTTTACTCTCATTGTCCACTATCCTGAACCTCCAAAATCCAAAAGTTCCTA
>DUCW01000129.1:5479-9568 GCA_012959595.1 Gemmatimonadota bacterium | reverse complement strand
AAGGCATCGACAGAATCTCCCACTCAATTGCCAATGTTTCGGTGCAAATAAACTCCTGGTGCTGTTCAGCTGCTTTCAAAATTGGCTCGTTACTGGACAAACCAATCCCTATCCTATCAGTGATCAATAACCCCGAATCTTTACGAAACCGCTGAATCCTATTGACTAATTCCCGAGCCCATCCCTCAGCTTGCAACTCTTCATCAATCATTGGATCTATTGCCACCAGATAATCTCTTTCAGACCTTAGCACAAGCTCTCCATAAGCTTGTTCCGTCACCTTAAGATCTCCTCGTTCCAACTCTACTCGCTGACCGTCAACTTCAATAGAGATTGAATTACCTTCCTGGTAATTTTCAATTTCACTAGAAGACAATCCTCTGACCACACTCGCAACCGATTCTGTTAGACCTCCGAATCTCGGTCCCAGAACTTCGTAATTGGCCTTAGCAGTGAGATAGAACAGACCATCTTTCGAATCCAAAAAATCTACTCGTTTCACATTTAGTTCATCTTGAATGAGCCGTAGGATTTCCTTCCGAGGCCTAATGTCTGAAGGAACCATAGCTATGATTCTTTTTAGAGGTTGCCTAACCTTAATCTGGACCTCTTCCCTCAAAGACCTCCCCATAGAAACCAATACCCTTGCGACCTCCATCTCCGCTTGTAAATCGCCGTCATGATCTTCTTCTTTCACTCTGGGGAATCTCTGCAGATGTACGCTATCTCCAGTAAGACCCCTGAAGATCCAGTCTGAAATGAATGGAGTCACTGGTGCAGCAAGAAGACAGACCTCTCTTAGACAATCCCATAGAGTTTGAAAGGCCTGCTGAGTATCTGATTCATCGAGATTTCCCCAAAATCTGGGTCGAGATCTCCTCACATACCAGTTAGACAAATCTTCATTCACAAATTCATCCAGAGCACGATACGCTCTGGTCAGTTGATATTCGTTTAGCTCACACCGAACTTTCCTGATCACGGAATCCAACCTAGACCTTATCCAAACATCTAAAAGATTAAGTTCCTGAGATTCACATTTAAGTTCCTCTGACGGCTTCCAATCTTCTGCATTAGCATATAACGCAAAGAACTTATAGATGTTAAGTAGCGTATCTAAAAACCTCCGAGACCCTTCCTGGACAGCCGTATCGTCATATCTCTTAGGCACCCAAGGATTGCTCGAGGTAATCAGGTACCACCGGATCGCATCTACTCCGTGAGTAGAGATGGCATCCCAAGGGTCAACAGCATTGCCTCTCGATTTCGACATCTTTTGACCTTCAGAATCCAATATAAGACCATTCACGATCACGTTCTTAAACGGGACCTCCTTACCTAGCATGCTCGAAATAGCCATCAGTGAATAGAACCATCCTCTTGTCTGGTCTAAACCTTCACAGATGAAATCAGCCGGAAAGTGATTCTGGAACTGTTCTTCGTTATTGAAAGGATAGTTCCATTGGGCATAGGGCATAGCGCCTGAATCGAACCACGCATCAATGACCTCAGGAGTCCGCCTCATGGTACCCTCACAGAGGTCACATCCCCAACTTAATTCATCGATATAAGGACGGTGTGGATCAAAATCTGGGCCCAACTTGCCCACTCGCTCTTCCAGCTCCTGAAAACTCCCGATCCAGTGACAATGCTCCTGCTCTTCATCACATATCCAAACGGGAAGAGGTGTACCCCAATAACGTTCTCGCGAAAGAGCCCAGTCGACATTTCCTTTTAGCCATTCGCCCATACGCCCTTGGCCAATCTCTGTAGGAACCCAATTAACACCCTGATTGCCTGTCAACATCTGTTCTCTCAACTTAGAAGTTGCGGCAAACCAGGACTCCCTAGCCATATAGATCAGAGGAGATTCACAACGCCAGCAGTGAGGATAAGAATGGATCTCTTTAGAATGGTGAAAAAGATTCCCTTTAGCATGCAGAGCTTGAATGAGAACTTCATCGGCATCCTTTACAAACATCCCTCCCACTAGATCCAGCCCGGCAGCAAAACAACCGGTTTCATCGACAGGCTTTAATAAAGGTAAGCCATACCGTTGACCTGCAGCATAGTCATCAGATCCAAAAGCAGGAGCCAGATGGACAATGCCCGTGCCGTCCTCTGAACTAACAAAATCCTCATTTACTACGAACCAACCTTCATCCCTTATTTCTCCAACATCAACAATTTCTAATGGTCTAGCATACTTTACCCCCGAAAGATCCGATCCTTTATACCGGCACTCGACCTCCACGTCTTCTCCCAAAACTGCTTCTACCCTATCACCCGCGATTATCAATATCTGGCCATCCTTCCGAACTTGTAGATATTCCAGGTCTGGGTGCAGGGCCAAACCTGCATTAGATGGGACAGTCCACGGTGTGGTAGTCCAGACGAGGAAATTTCTCTCCTCTGGGTCGGGGTCGCCATTTTCAGTAATCCAAGGACACAAGAAATACAGAGACGGATCCTCGATATCCCGATACCCTTGTGCTACTTCGTGGGAGCTGAGCCCAGTTCCACAACGCGGACAAAAAGGAACACTCTTATGCCCTCGATATAGAAAATCTTTTTCTGCAAGTTGACTCAAAATCCACCAGACACTCTCGATATAGTCATTGTGGAAGGTCACATAAGGCCTATCGTAGTCCAGCCAATAACCAATTCTCTCAGATAGTCTCTCCCACTCATCTTTATAAGTGAAGACAGAATCCCGACAGACTTGATTGAATTTCTCAATTCCATAATTCTCAATCTCGGGCTTGCCAGAGATGCGGAGCTTTTTTTCAGCCTCTATCTCCACTGGGAGACCGTGAGTATCCCAACCAGCCATCCTCGTAACCCGAAACCCTTCCATGGTCCGGAACCGGCACACAAGGTCTTTGATGGTCCTGCTTATTATGTGGTGTAGCCCAGGACGTCCATTAGCCGTAGGAGGACCTTCAAAGAAAACGAAGCCTTCCCCTTCTAAATTCGACCCTAAAGTTTTCCGAAAAAGATCTTCTTTCCTCCAACTGGAAAGTATCTCCTCCTCTAACTCAAGAATTGTTCCGGGAACTTCCCGATATCGCATCAAATCCTACCTTTATTTTTGAAAGTCAATAACTAACATTTTCTTTCGTCCAAAAAATGAAAACCTCCCTTAGACTGGCTTTCCAAAAAGTGCTGTCCCCAAACGAATCATGGTACTTCCTTCTTCAATGGCAATTTCAAAGTCGTTAGACATACCCATCGACAGTACTTCCCCAGCGGACTCACTCGAATCGGATAGCTCTTGCTGAAGTTCTCGAACCGTTCTAAAAGTATTCCTCAAGATCCTTACATCCTCGGTCAATGGTGCCATGGTCATGAATCCAGCTACCTTCAGACCTGGCAAGCTCAGTGCACTGTGCAGATCCTCGTACATATCAGGAACGACGAATCCTCCTTTTGTGGCTTCCCTAGAAGCATTGATCTGCAATAGCACCTGCTCCCTCCCCCCAACTTGAATCGCTTTGGTCGATAGTCTGTTCGCCAATTTCAAAGAATCTATCGAATGAATCAAATCAACCGTACCCAGCACAGACGGAATCTTACGACTCTGAAGATGACCTATCATATGCCAACGGATTCTATCATTCGTTACAGCTTCCTGCTTCGCCACTAACTCTAGTATTCGATTTTCTCCTAAGTCGAAAACCTCGAACTTTAAAACTTCTAAAATAGCTGATACTGGATGAGATTTAGTCACCGCTATGAGTGTTATATCTTCTAAACTACGATCGCTCTGCTCTGCCGCTCTCTGGACCCTTTCCAAAATATTCGGTAGAGCTCTTGCGATCCGCGATCTATACATAGCTTGACTCATTTCCTTCCATCACTTTGGAGAATAATTCAAAAAAAAACCCCGCCAGCTCTGCAGCCGGCGAGGTTTCTCTTAGAGAGAACAATCCTCAGGCTCAGTCCGCTACCTAACCTGGAATGTAATCGGTATTTGAACCCATACTGGAACAATTTGATCGCGGTTCAAAGCAGGCGTAAATTCGTAGATTGATGCCACACGCAGTGCAGCTTCGTCCAATTGTGCATTGCCCGAACTGTTGGCAACCC
>DUCW01000129.1:3644-5469 GCA_012959595.1 Gemmatimonadota bacterium | reverse complement strand
GTCAATCACCCTGCCCTGCTCATTTATAAAAAACCATACCAGTACTTGACCACCAATCCCAGCATCACGAAGGATAGGAGGATAGCCCCTCTCCATTGCCTGAATTACTTCACTTCTATTCTTAATTTCAGGCCGTACCGTCATCGGTGTAAAAGTAGGTGCCGCCGCTATATCTAAAGTTGTCGCAGTCGGTGGAGGTGGTAGATCCTCTACTGGATTATCCTCAAAGGTCGTAGGAGCAATAGTTATGTCTTCATCTACAGTCGCAGTCGCGATAACAGGAGTGGCTGGCCTGGAAATAGCTTCCGGTGGAGGTGGAATTTCAATCTCTGGTGGCAACTCTATGGCTTCCAATTCTTCAGCTGTGAACGAGACGTCTTCAGCTGTTAGTGTTGGCCAGAATTGAAAAAGGGCCGCATGAACAACTGTTGCGACTATCATGGAGCCCCAAAACCAGGAATCAAAGCTTCTTTTAAATGAATCGTTGGCCGTGTGCGAAGAAGCTGTCCATTCTTCGCTCATGAGACTAGTATCGTCAGCATTCATCGTCTTTCCCTCGCCATTCGTTGCTCAAGCTCAGTTGCAAAAACCACCCTCATCACCCCAGCTGCTACTAACTGTTGCTGCAACAGATCAATAGTCGAGTACCTCACCTCTCTATCCGAACGTATCGAAATCACTAAAGCCCGATCTGAAGCAGCGTACAAAGGACCTATCGTACTAGCAACATCAGTCATAGCATATGGTCTATCGTTAATGAAGATATCACCGTTTCTCTCTACCCAGATGTTTAAAATATTCTTGATTTTTTCATCAATCTTCTGAGTAGCCTCAGCCTCTGGCCATTCAATGGGTCTATCCCTGTCTTTTTGGAACACTGTAGACACCATGAAAAAAATTAGAAGAAGAAAAGCGATATCTGCCATCGATGAAGACGGTACTTCAGAAGAAGTCTTAGACTTCCTGGAAAATCCTCCACTCTTAATTGGCATAGTTTTAACCCTCTAGGATCTGAAGTGATATTCTCTCAGCACCTGCTGTATGAAGTGCGTCAAGAACGTCTACCATAAATCTGTAAGGTGCATCTGGATGAGTCTTAACAGCTGCAATGAGGTTCTCATTGGCGGCAACATCTTGACGCCAAATCGATTCTATGTCTTGAGGGCTCACCTGTTGGACCTGCGGGCTTTCACCTCTCTTGACATCAACAATTCCACTGGGTTGAATAACTATGTGGAGAATATTCCTTTGACTAACCTGCACATCTTCACCTTGCTCTGGAAGAACTATCGCTAGCCCCGCATCTTTGGGGAAGGTGGTTGTCACCAGAAAGAAAATCAGAAGAAGAAAAGCGATATCTGCCATCGATGAAGACGGTACTTCATCACTTACTTTGGATTTTTTCTTGCCCATCACTGCCATTCTAAAACCCTCTCGTTTATGCTTTTTTATATATACCCAGTAAAGCGGTTGAAAACCACCAACTCATCCAAAACTATAAGTATTTGTAATTCTCTAAAACAGAACAATACTTTTCCTAACAACTTTCCTCATCATTCAAAGCCAAAACTGTCACTGGCTTCCCGATTAACAAAAGTTGACTTGGTACCGCTCCCATGCGTATAAGCGATATCCAGAACTTTTTGTGCTCCTTGCTCCATCTGCATAATCAGTTCATCAATTCGAGTTACAAAAAAATTGTATCCTATATTGACTGGAATAGCGATCAGAAGCCCTGTAGCAGTAGTAAGTAACGCCACCTTGATTCCTCCAGCCACAAGAGTGGGATCCACGTCTCCTGCTGCTTCAATTGCAGCAAAAGCTA
>DUCW01000129.1:0-3538 GCA_012959595.1 Gemmatimonadota bacterium | reverse complement strand
TCCAGTGGTACGTATGGCGGAGGCCAACTCCTTACCATCGCCACCTTGACCTATTCTTCTTAACCCTGCAACCAAGATCGCTGCTGCCGGGCCAGGTCGGGCTGCTGCAATACCTATTGCTTCTGTTATTCTTCCTTCCTCAGCAAATTCTTCCACTTCCAAAAGAACTTTTCTCGTATTTTTATGAGCAACATATAGCGTCCACGTCTTCGCGATCATCACTCCCAGAGCTATAAGGGAACACATGACCAATGGATACATCATTAGGCCACCATCAGAAAAAAGCGAGAGTAAATGATATTGACTAGAATCCAATCCAAACTCCTTAGTGTAGTTGTCTAGTCTACCTCTTCTTAGTAGAAAGAGGCAAACCCTGAGAATGGCGACAATTTAGTGGGGTTTCACAAAAATTTCTATAGTCTCAAGAAAAATGATTCTAAACGGATCTATCAAAACTAGCTAGTCCCTAAGTATCTGAAGATTGATCTAGTAGAGCCTTGCCCAAAATTTCTCTAAGTTCGGAAGTTTCTATTTTAGTCTGTAGGTGACCTTCTCTAGCAACAGAAACTGCACCAGTCTCCTCACTGACCACTATTACTATAGCATCAGTCTCTTGGCTTAAGCCAACAGCCGCTCTATGCCTTGTGCCAAGCTTCCTATGCTGCATTCGAACCCTTCCCAAAGGAAGAATTGCTCCGGCTGATCTGATCTCATTACCTGCAATGACTACAGCTCCATCGTGCAATGGGCTTCCTGGCGTGAAAATTGTTTGCAATATTTCCGAAGAAACTCTGATCTTCTCTCTACTCCCTGTCTCTCCATACTCGTCCAAAGAGATCTGCCTTTCGATGGCTACAATTGCCCCGATTTTTTTTTCAGCCAGAACTTTGACTGCCGACACTATTTTTTCGATCAACAGATCTTCTGGCCTTATTTTGGACCCCTGGAACCACCGATTTTCTCCCAAACTACTGAGAGCAGTCCTAAGTTCTGGCTGGAAAACCACCAAAGCTGCAATCACACCGTACTGGAACACAGTCTCGAGCAAATACTCAAGAAGCTCCAGATTCAATAGTTGGGAAAAAAGATAAATGCTCGCTAGAACTAGGAGGCCCATCAGAATCTGCATTGCCCTTGTTCTCTGGATTACCAGTAGAATACGAAAAAATAACAGAGCAACCAATAAGATTTCCAAACCTTCAAGCCAATCCGGAACAAAAATCCTTAGTTGTTCCACTAGACTAACTGCCCAGTATGTCAGTCAGAAATTCCCTCATCCAAGCTATCCTCCCCTATATCCTGTTCTGTCGAAGATGACTCTATAGATTCGTCAGAAGCAATTAGTGAGCCCGCTTCTTCAGAACCAGCCTCTGTGCTTCCTATATTCCCTTCCTCCGTATCTTTTTCCTCTTCTAAGGGCGGTAAGATTTTCCCTTCGTTCAACAAACAAATCTCATCTGCATTTAGTGTTTCCCTTTCCAATAATGCCTTTGCCAAAGATTCGAGCAAATCCTCATGTTCTTTCAAAATCGCACGAGTTTTATCAAGAGATTCATCCAGAATTCTTTTAATCTCTCTGTCCACTTGTTGTGCCTTATGCTCTGAGACTCCACGACGCTGCGTCAGCTCTCTGCCCAAAAAAATTTCTTGGTCGGGCTGTCCAATGGTCATTAAACCAATCACCTCAGACATGCCAAAGCGGGTCACCATCTGACGAGCCATCTCCGTGGCTCTCTCAATGTCATTGCCTGCTCCAGTAGTAATCTTTTCTGGTCCAAAAATCATCTCTTCCGCAACTCGGCCCCCAAAAAGCATACAGAGCTGGGCTTCCAAATATTCCTTAGTGTAGGTGTGTCGATCCTCTTTAGGTAAACTCGCTGTAATCCCCAAAGCTCGACCCCTTGGTACTATAGTAACTTTATGTAGCGGATCTAAGCCTGGAAGCCGAAGCCCCACCACAGCATGTCCTGCCTCGTGATAAGCGGTAAGTTCTCTTTCCGAATCAGTCAGCACCATACTTCTCCTCTCAGCCCCCAGCATAACTTTATCCTTAGCCTCTTCGAAATGCTTCATCGCTACCTTATCACTGTCCTCCCTGGCAGCCAGAAGAGCCGCTTCGTTACAAATATTTTCCAAGTCCGCACCACTCAATCCCGGAGTCCCTTTGGCTACTGTCTTCAAATCTACATCACTATCTAGAGGAAGTTTTCTCGCGTGCACCCCAAGAATTGCTTCCCTACCTCTTAAATCAGGAGAATCCACTATTACCTGTCGATCGAAACGCCCAGGCCTTAGAAGTGCTGGATCCAACACGTCTGGCCTATTTGTAGCCGCAAGAAGGATTACACCGATGTTCGTCTCAAAACCATCCATTTGTACTAACAATGCATTGAGAGTTTGCTCTCGCTCATCGTGACCCCCGCCTAGACCAGCACCTCTATGTCTACCAACAGCGTCAATTTCATCTATAAACATTATACAAGGAGCGTTTTCCTTGCCCTGCTCAAAAAGGTCTCTAACCCGAGAAGCACCCACACCAACGAACATTTCCACAAAATCAGAACCCGACATCTGGAAAAAGGGACGCTCTGCCTCACCAGCAACCGCACGGGCCAACAATGTCTTTCCTGTTCCTGGAGGGCCTACCAAAAGCACTCCCTTAGGAAGTCTACCACCTAGCCTGGCAAATCTCTCAGGGTCACGGAGGAATTCAATTATCTCCTGAAGTTCTATTTTTGCTTCTTCTACTCCTGCGACATCTGCAAAAGTAACCTTAGGAGTATCCGGAGAAATAAGTTTGGCTTTGGACCGCCCAAATTGAAAAGCCTTGTTCCCTCCCGCCTGCATGGTTCGAAAAATCCATATCCAAAAAGCCAGAAAGAGTAGCCAAGGTAGCACACCTAAGAGAATTGATCCCCATCCTTGAGTCTCCAGCCTTCCCGAGATCTCCACATTCTGCTGCTCCAATTCGGCCAATAACTGAGCATTCATCTCACCTGGAAGCATCGTCGTGAATTTCTGAAAGTCCTCCCCGTTAGAAACGTAGGGTACTCTTAGTTCACCTTCTATTCTTCTGCTCTCTACAACTATCACTCCCAGAATGTTATCTCTAGACAGCTGATTCCTGAATTCAGTGTAGGTGAACTCGGCAACCCCATTCTCCTGACTATTGAATAATTGGCTTGACATAGCTAGCACGATGAAAAGAAGGACCCAGAGAGCACTAGTCTTGGACAGCCTGGTCATCGGTGAACTCTCAGTAGATTTCGGTGCTTGATTTTTTTCCGTCATATTTATTTAAGAAACCATTTGAATTATCATTGCTACCACCACAAACTCGCTATATGTACCACAATAAGGAAGTTTTCCTCCACCAGCCACAAATATTATATCTGTATAATCTCGCTTCAAAGGACCACTAGACCTCCCCCTCACCCGGACTAAAAATCGACATAGAAAAACTTCCAGCATCCTTACTCGCAACAAAGAGAGAAGTTCTCGAAACTCCTGGAATCCATAGTGTTCTTCCCAGAGCATC
>DUCW01000128.1:2996-3321 GCA_012959595.1 Gemmatimonadota bacterium | reverse complement strand
TTAATAGGTTTGGCACTATTTTCTGGGAACCTGTCGTCCCAGGAATTTGCACCTGAAATCACTGCAAATACAGCTAGGTGGTCCAACCAAATGGTCGACGCTGATGAATTGGGAGAGGGTGAAGACCAGAACGCAGCTTTCGCAGTGCTTCTCGCGTTAATCGATGAAGCAATCGCTGATGAAGTCGAAAACGAAAATCCTCTTGCCTATCAGCAAAAGGCTCAAATTCATTTGATAATAGGCGAGTTTGCTGAAGCAACTGCGGCTTTCGATAGGGCTGAGGAGCTTTATCCAGAATATTTTTCTGATGCTGGAATGGGTACTT
>DUCW01000128.1:0-2986 GCA_012959595.1 Gemmatimonadota bacterium | reverse complement strand
CTGGAGAATTGCGTATTTCTGGGTGGAGTATGGCATACCAGCGAGCAGACAGTTATCGCCAGGAAAACGAATTTGATTCAGCAGTTGAATATTACAATATAGCTAACGAATTGTATCCGAGGCGTCCAGAAGCTTTTATGAATAAGGCCGTTTCTCTACAAAACGCGGGGGATATAGATGGGAGTATACAAGCTTGGTATGATGCTATTGAAGTCATGGAAAACCCAGAATTTACCCCAGAAGATCCTGAAGATGTAGCACAATGGGAAAGTTATTTACCGATGTCCAGAGGTAATGCCGGCAACCTGTTGAGTAACATACCTGAAAGATCTGAAGAAGCCATAGCTGTCTTACAGGTGGTGGTAGATGAGGACCCCTCTAATTCCAGTGCTCAGGGGACACTGGCTATGCTGCTCTCCCAATCTGGTGCAGGTGAGGACGCCATGGCTATTTTCGACGATATATTAGCTAGCGATGAAGGTGATTGGACTCAATATTACAATGCAGGACTTAGTCTTTATCGGGCAGAGGATTGGGCCAGGTGTGCACTAGCCTTTGGAAAAGTTTTGGAACGTGCGCCAAAACACCGAGATGCAATGGACTATCGTGTCTGGGCATTGCGCAACGCTGGTCAGTATGCTGAACAAATAGAGGTTTCCGCAGCTCTCATAGAGCTTGATCCAAATAACCGCTTAATCTTACAGCACCATTATCAAGCTCTTAGTGCTGAAGGTGCGGGGCAAGAAGAGCTACAACCGACTCTTGATCGGTTACTCGGTCTTCAATTTGACCTCGAAGGATTGACCCTTGCTGCAGCGCAGGAGGGTGGCTCAGTATCAGGGTACTTCATAAATAAAGCGATGGATCCAGGGGCAACAATTAAACTGGCATTCACCTACTATGATGATATTGGACAAGCAATCGGGACCACTGATGTTGAGATTGAGGTGCCCGATCTAGATGGCGAGACAACATTAAACATTTCTTTCGACACAGATATTCCTGTTGTTGGCTATTCTTATGAGGTTGTTGAATAGAGTTCAAGCTGAGTTTCTGGTTCTAGATGAGCAGAGGAGAGCATTATGAACTCTAGAGGATTCATAGTTGGTACCCTGTTGCTTACATCAATGTTTGGTTGTGGGAGCGACACAGTAGAGAACGGGCAAGCCACAGTTGGAGATAGAGACCTGATCCGAGCCATGCACGATGATAGAACCTCTCATTATAACCAGAGCGATATTGTGGCTCTCATGGAAACCTACGCCGAAGAAGCCACAGTTCTAACGGGCACTCTGCAGGTAGCCTCTGGGAAGGATGCCATTCGGGATTTGATAGGGACAGAAATGGAGCGATCGCAAGGACTCAATAACGAATTAAAGGAAGTTTTGCTATTCGATGATCAAGCGGTTTTGTGGGGGTCATATGTTTGGTCAGGGGTTGGGTCTGAGGAGACATCTGGTCCATATATGTTAGAACTCGGAAAATTTGATGGTTCCTGGAAAGTGACTCGAGAAATGTGGTCTCATGATCAGAATCCTGGAGAAGGTCTTACCTGGGATAACATACCTGAAGATTTCGACGAAAATTCGGAATGGTCAGATGAAATGAACATACTGGAAAACCTCTACAACAGTGGAAATCCAGCCGCGTTGGCTGAATTGTTTTCAGGGGATGCGTTAGTTGGGATTCCGAATTTTCCAGTATTGGAAGGCAGGGAGATTATCCAGGAGTTTTTCCAAAGTGCTATAGATAAATCTGACGGAACAGTGATGGACGTATTAGTTCGGTCAGCGAACGTACTGAACAAAAACAATGTAATGTTGGCAGGCTATATAGAAGTAGACGGAGAATCGACAGAAGGTCGTGCACGGTTCTTGCTTTTGTTGGAGCTTGCAAATTCATTTGAAGTAGACGCCGGAGAAGATGCGGAATGGCAGGTTCGTTGGATGGTCGCTTCAGGGAAAGAATTATTCTCCGTTTAACTGAAGTAGGAACCTAAATCCTGATGGTTGCGAGATTACCATGATTGTCAGCATGTTTATACTAGACTTATCCTAAAAAGCTTTCCGAGGTGTCCGAAATGAAAATGAATAATTGGTTGTTTCTGATTACGTTCACGATTCTCTTTTCAAGCCCAGTCATCGGTCAAGATGTCCCCTGGTCTCCCCTGAGACGTGGGAGTGACAATATGGATGTTCTTGGACACTTACCTCTTGGTCCTAGATTGTCAGTTGCAGACATGGATATAGAACAAGAATTACATCGTCCCTATGCTTATGTGAGCCGAATGGTATATGGATTCGAAGGACCCAAGGGCATGGACATTATCAGTATCAAAGATCCAGAGAATCCTGAATTGCTGTACGAGTGGAGAATAGAAGATCAAGATCTACACCAACGAACAGGTGGGATGGATGTAAAGCATTTTAAGTGGAATGACCGCTATTATGTGGTGCAATCACTGCAATTTGGACAAGGTGGACCCGGGACGGATTTGGGTGCAGTAATATTGGATGTTACTGGACTTCCAGATCCTACAACAGTGAGTGAGGTGGCGAGGATTGAAACTCCGGATCTTCCAGGTGGATTCCACAACATTTTTATATACAAACACTCTAATGATCGAGTGTACCTTTTCACTACTGCGAGTGCTCCTGGAGCTTTGATCTACGATTTGGGAATGATTGTGGATGGGGACCTGGAGAACTCCAGAGTCGGCATGGTCCCTATTCCCGAATCACCAATGGGATCGGGAAGTGGTAGAGGTTACCATGATTTTTACGTAGGCTACCATCCTGATACTGGAGAGGGTCGTTTCTATGGTGGTGGTACAGGGGGTTACTACATCTATGATGTTTCAAGTTTAGAATCTCCAGAACTTAGAATAACCTTGACTGGAGTCAGTGGAGTCAATTACGGGCACACCTTTACTCCTAGTCCCGACGGACGCTATGTCATTGCCGAGACAGAATATCAGTATGCCCCA